>JBBQMM010000065.1:0-13118 GCA_038328935.1 Burkholderiales bacterium | reverse complement strand
GTTCATGGCGCCGATCTCGTCACGCACCACGGCCATGAAGCGCTCACGCGTGGCGGCATCGATGTCCGCGTCGTCCAGCAGCTCCACCGCCGCCTGCAGATTGCCCAGGCTGCCGCGGTGGCCTTCGGTCAGGCTGTGCAGCAGGCGGTCACGTGCGGTGTCTTCGGCCAGGTCGCGCGTGATGTTGTCCAGCATCAGCACAAAGCCACTCAGCGCGGCGCTGCCGGCGCTGGCCGTCGCCTCGGGTGCGCGAACCGGCGCCATCTGGATGCGCAGCAACTGGCCACCCCGCGTGGCGGTGACGAATTGCGCCGAAGGGTGCGCCGCGCCGCGCTGCAGCCGCTGCTGCACGGCCTCCAGCGCATGCGCCACGAGGCGGCGGTCGAGCACGCCATAGATGCTGCGGCCCAAGCCCAGCGCTTCGGCGCCGCCGATGGCCCGACCTTCGTGGGCGCCAGCCGCCGCATTGCGGTCGCTCAGCGACAGCGCCCGAAACTGCAGCCGTGCACGCGCGTTGAACAGCAGCACGCGGCCGTCCAGGTTGCACACGACCACGCTTTGCGTCAGCTCGGCCATCAGCGCCGCCAGACGGTTGCGTTCCTGCTCGATCTGGCGGCTGGCCTCGGCCACCTGCGTTGCGATGTCGGACCGCAGGCTGTCGCGCTGCTGCGCCAGCGCCTGGATGGCACCGGCCAGGGCCTGGCTGCCGGCGCTGCCCTGCGCTTTCAGCGCGTGCGGCGTGTCGCTGGTCAGCAGCACCTGGACGTCTTCGGCCAACCGGCCCGGTGTCGCGCCGTAATGGAGCCATGCTCGGCGTGCCGCAGCGCCAGCGGCGGTGGAGGCCGCCAGCCACCACAGGAAGATGAGCGCAATGCGCGGCTCCAGCAGCGCCCACAACGCGGCGCGCTCTGCGACGTCCAGAGTAGCGGCCAGCACGCCGGCTGCGCCGCCCAGCAGGGCCGCAAACAGCAGGCCCGGAGCAGCCGCGGCGATGACTTCGTTGCGCTCGGTTTTCATCACTGCGCTCTCAGCCTGTACTTTTCATGGTGCTCAAACACGGCCACTCAGCCCGCCAGCATCAGGCGCACACGGGCCGCCAGTTCCTTGGTGCTGAAAGGCTTCGTCATGTAGCCGTCGGCGCCCACGCCGAGACCTTGCGCCACATCGGTATCGCGCCCCTTGGCGGTAAGCATCAGGATCTTGGTGCCCGCCAGCTCATCGTCGGCGCGCACGGCCTGGCAGACCTCGATGCCGGTTTTCCGGGGCATCATCACGTCCAGCAGCACCAGCGCCGGGCGCTCGCTGCGGATCAGCGCCAGCGCTTCTTCGCCGTCGCGCGCCAGCAGCACCTGGTGGCCCTCTCGCTTCATCAGGAACTCCAGGCTGATGAGGATGTTGGGTTCGTCGTCGGCTATCAACACCTTGTGCGTCATGTGGTTGTCTCCTTCGGGGGATGCAGCGGGATTTCGAACGCAAAACAGGCGCCCTGCCCGGGCGTGGGTTTCAGCCACAAACGCCCGCCGAAATGTTCGACGATCCTGCGGCTGATGGGCAGGCCCAGACCGGTGCCTTGTGGCCGATGCCTGTCGTCGCCGCCCTGGCGGAACTTCTCGAACACCAGCGCCTGCTGTGCCAGGGGGACACCGGCGCCGTTGTCCTGCACCTCCACCACCACACGCGCATCCTGCAGCAGCAGCCGCACGTCCACATGACCGCCTTCGGGCGGCACGAATTTGGCGGCGTTGCTCAGCAAATTCAGCACCACCTGCAGCAGCCGGTCGGGGTCGGCGCGCAGCAGAGGCACGGCAGTGGTGGGCAGGTGCAGCTGAGCGCCGGCACCGCGCTCGCGGAACAGTTCGGCCGTGCTCAGTATCGCCTGCTGCAACAGCGCTGCCATGTCGATGTCAGCGCTCAGCCATTCGGCGTGGCCGCTTTCGATCTTCGCCATGTCCAGCACCTGGTTGACCAGGCGGCTCAAGCGCTCGCTCTCGCTGACCACGATGCCCAGGAACTGCTGGCGCTGCGGCAGGTCCATGTCGGGCTCGTCGCGCATCAGTTCGGTGAGTGCGCGGATGCTGGTCAGCGGCGTGCGCAGTTCGTGCGTGACGCTGCTCATGAAGTCGTCCTTGAGCTTGTCGATGCTCTTGAGCTGTTCGTTCAGGTGCCGCAGCTCGGAGGCTTCTTCGACGATGCGCATCACGTCCTGCAGCTCCAGCGTGTCCTCCTGCACCACGCTGGCCACCATCACGCGCGCCGAGGCGCTGCCGATGGCGCCAGCCAGCAGGGTTTCGGCGTGCTGCACCAGGCGCGGGTCGGCGTCTAGACTGGCATCGAGACTGGCGCCCCTGCCTTGCGTACCCGCCGCCAGCTGCGCACGGGCCTTGTCGACGCCCAGGAAACGGCCCACCAGCGCCACCAGGTCGGCCACCTTCGCGCTGCCGCGCCAGAACACGCGGTCTTGCGCCGCACGTTCGAAGACGTCGACAAACAAGAGGGCCTGGCTGGCCTCGGCAGCACGCGGCGGCCAAATCAGCGACACCGCCACATAGAGCCCGGCATTGACCAGCAGGCACCAGAAGAGCGCGTGGCTCAGGCTGTCCAGTCCCGTCAAACCCAACAGCGCCTCGGGCTTCAGCAAGGCAAGGCCGAAGGGCCCGTGGAGCAAGAAGCCGGCGTCCGTCCAACCGCTCTTGGCAATGCTGGGCAGCATCAGCGTGTAGACCCACAACAGCGCGCCGGCCGCCAGGCCCGCCAGCGCGCCGTTGCGCGTACCCCCTTTCCAGTACATGCCCCCCAGCAGCGCGGGCGCAAACTGCGCCACGGCAGCAAAGCTGATGAGCCCGATGCTGACCAGCGCATAAGCCTCCCCTGCAATGCGGTAGTACAGCCAGCCCAGCAGCATCAAGCCGACGATAACGACGCGGCGGATGGCCAACAAGGCGCCGGTGAGGTTGCGTGACCTCAGCGACATGCGCCGCAACAGCAGCGGCAGCACGAGGTCGTTGCAGACCATGGTGCTGACCGCGATGGCCTCGACGATGACCATGCCGGTGGCCGCCGACAGGCCACCCACGAAGGCCACCAGCGCCAGCCACTGCACACCGGCAGCCAGTGGCAGGCTCAGCACGAAGGTCTCGGCATCGGCGGCGCCGGCCACCGCCGCACCCGCCGCGCTGTGGCCGCCGAAAAACAGCAGCCCGCCCAGCGCAATCGGCAGCACGAAGAGATTGATCAGCAGCAGGTAGGCCGGAAAGACCCAGGCCGCACGGCGGATGTGGCCTTCATCCACGTTCTCGACCACCATCACCTGAAACTGGCGCGGCAACAGCAACACGCTCAAGCCGGCCAGCACCAGCAGCGCCAGCCACTGGTCGAAGGCAAACGGCTTGGCCGGGTCGGCGTGCAGCAAGCGGGCGATGTCGGGTTGCGCCAGCGCGCGTGCACTCAGGTCGCCCGGTCCGGCAAACAGACCCCAGGTGACAAAGATGCCGACGGCCATGAAGGCCAGCAGCTTGACCACCGACTCGGCCGCAATCGCCGCCACCAGGCCCTCGTGCCTCTCGGTGTTGTCCAGGTGCCGCGTACCAAAGGCGATGGTGAAGCCCGCCAGCACCAGGGCCACGATGAGCGCCACGTCCAGCGGTGCGGCAGACGCTTGAGCTGCACCTCCCGCTTGGCCCGTGAGCACCAGGTAACCGCTCGCCACGGCCTTCAGCTGCAGCGCCACGTAGGGCACCACACCCACCAGCGCCAGCAACGTCACCAGCGCCGCCAGCGCGCGGCTCTTGCCGTAGCGGCTGGCGATGAAGTCGGCGATGCTCGTGATGCGGTACTGGCGCGCGATGCGCACCATCTTGCGCAGCACCGCCCAGGCCAGCACCATGGCCAGCGTGGGCCCCAGGTAGATGGGCAGGAACCACACGCCGCCACTGGCCGCGCGGCCGACGCTGCCGAAGTAGGTCCAGGCGGTGCAGTACACGCCCATGCTCAAAGCGTAGACCCAGGCGTTGCCGATCACGCTGCGGCCCTGCGCAGCGCGCCGGTCGGCCCATGCCGCGACTGCGAACAGCGCCAGCAGATAGGCCAGCGACGCGCCAAGCACCAGCGCAGGCGTCAATGAAGGCGTCAAAGCAAGCGTCAAAGAAGGCGTCGGCGGGCTCACGCGATCAAGCCTCGTCCCGGTGTTCCATCAACCAAGCCAGCACGCCGATCAGCAGCACCCACGCGCCGAACAGCGCCACCGGCAACAGCGGCCATCCGAACACCGTACCGTCCGTCAGCCACAGCTTGAGCAGCGGAAAATTGAACAGCAGCGCGCCCGCGCCGAACAGCGCCAGCAGCCGCTGCAGCACCAGTGGGGGACCCGGGCGGTGGTCTTTCATCGCAGCCTCACAGCATGTCGAACTTGAAATGCTGGCGCAAGAAGAGCCGGAAACGCTTCACGATGGCCAGCGCGTTGTGCAGCGGCTCACGTTCCAGCGTGCTCAACGCCGAGGGCCGCACCTCGTTGCTGGCCTCCAGGCCCTGGGCGCGCTGCTGCAACTGGTGGTTCAGCCGTATCCCCATCAGGAGATGCAGCGCGTCGACCAGGTCTCGCGCAGAGGCGGCGTCCAGCCGGCCCAGCGCCGCCAGGCGCTCGATGCGCGCCACCGTGCCCTGTTCGCGCACGCCGTATTGCAGCGCCAGCGCGCGCACGCCGTGCACGATGGGAAAGGTGCCCAGCTTCTTCAAGTCCAGCGGCTGCTCGTCGCGTTTGTGGGTCATGTTGGCAGTCAGGCGCGTGAACCAGTTGCCCGGCTCCTGAAACTGATCGGCCGCAGCCGCAAAGCGCGCGTGATAGGCGTCCTGGCCCGACAACATCTGGTCCAGGTGTGTGCGCGCCTGCTGCAGCAGCGTGGCGTCTCCGGCCACGCACGCGGCATCGAAGAAGATCGCCAGGTGCATCGGCCCCTCGGGGTCGTGGCCGTAGATCCAGCCGCGCATGGTTTCCTTGAAAGCCGCCAGCGAATGCCGCCACACGGGATTGGTCAGCATGATGTTGCCCGGGCACGGCGGGTAACCCAACTGGGCCAGCGCGGTGTTAAAGTCGCGCGCCAGTAACTCGAGCCCTGGCGCTTCAAAGCCGTCGCGCAGCAGCAGTGCGTTGTCCTGGTCGGTCTTCAGGATCTGCTCGCCGCGGCCTTCGCTGCCCATCACCAGCAGGCAGCTGTTCTCGCGCACGTGGGCCGGCGCCATCAGCGCCCACAGGCGCGCAAAGAGCCGCGTGTTCAACTCGCTCACCAGCCGGGTGATGCGTTCGATGCGGATGCCGCTGGCGTGCAGCAGGCGCACCATGTCGTCGATGCGGCGGGCGGCATCGGCCAGCTCGGCCACGCTGGCGGCGTCGTCGATCTGCTGCGCCGCGATGTGCGAATGGTTGGCCACGAAGCTCACCAAGTCCAGCTGGCCCAGCACGCCCATGATGACGTCGTGATCGACCACCACGAGGCGGTGCACGCGGTGGCGCACCATCAGCCACAGCGCTTCGAAGAGGTCGGCGCTGGCTTCCACCCGCACGAGGTCGAATCGCGCCACGTCGCGCACGGCCAATTGCTGCGGCGGCACCGGCCGCAGCAGCGCGTCGCGCAGGTCGGTGGTGGTGAACATGCCCACGCGGGGCTGGCCCTGGTGCCGGTCGTTGACGAGCGCATGGGTCAGGCCGCGTGCCGACAGTTCACGACACACCGACACCAGGTCGGCGTTGCCGTCCACGTAAAAGGGCTTGCGGATGTAGGCGTCGCTGATGCGCGCCGTCACCAGCGACAGCATCTCGCGTTGTGGTTCGATCTCGACCTTCATCGTGCTTGCCAGAGTGACGCAGTGGACCAAGAAAAAGGGACCACCGACGATACGCCGGTGGTCCCTGAGGGCGGGCTGATCTGTGTCAGCCTTGCGGTGGGTCAGCGTTTCGAATCAATGGCCGCTGGCGCCCGATGCGCCGATGCCAGTCTCTGAGCGCACCTGCTGCGCCAGGAAGCCGGCACGGTCTTGTGCACCGCGCTTGCTGCTGTCCAGCAGGCTGAACAGCCAGATGCTGACGAAGGCGATCGTCATCGAGAACAGCGCCGGGCTGGCGTATGGGAACAGCGCGCTGCCCTTGGGGTTGCCCAGCGTGGCTTCCCACACCGCCGGCGACACCACCGTCAACGCCACCGAGCTGATGAGGCCCAGGAAGCCGCCGATCACCGCGCCGCGCGTGGTGCAGCCCTTCCACAGCACGCTCATCAAGAGCACCGGGAAGTTGGCACTGGCAGCAATTGCAAACGCCAGGCTGACCATGAAGGCAATGTTCTGCTTTTCGAACGCGATACCCAGCACCACGGCCACCACACCCAGGCACAGGGTGGTGATCTTCGACACGCGCAACTCGGCCACCGGGTCGGCGTTGCCCTTCTTCACGACCGTGGCATACAGGTCATGCGACACCGCGCTGGCGCCCGACAACGTCAGGCCCGCCACCACCGCAAGGATGGTTGCAAAGGCTACCGCCGAGATGAAGCCCAGAAACACGTTGCCGCCCACCGCGTTGGCCAGGTGGATGGCGGCCATGTTGTTGCCGCCCATCAGCAAGCCCTTGCTGTCCAGGAAGTTCGGGTTGGTCAGCACGAAGGTGATGGCGCCGAAGCCGATGATGAAGGTCAGGATGTAGAAGTAGCCGATCCAGGTGGTGGCCCACAGCACCGACTTGCGCGCTTCCTTGGCGTTGGGCACGGTGAAGAAGCGCATCAGGATGTGGGGCAGGCCGGCAGTACCGAACATCAGCGCCATGCCGAAGCTGATGGCGCTGATGGGGTCCTTCACGAAGCCACCCGGGCCCATGATGGAAAAGCCGATCTTCGCCGCCTCATCGGCCGGCTTGCCGCCCTTGGCCGCGATGTCGGTCTTGATCCTCACGGCCTCGGCAAACATCGCCTCGGGGCTGAAGCCGAAGTGCAGCAACACCATGAAGGCCATGAAAGAGGCACCCGCCAGCAGCATGATGGCCTTGATGATCTGCACCCAGGTAGTGGCCGTCATGCCGCCGAACAGCACGTAGACCATCATCAGCGCGCCGACGATGACCACCGCGATCCAATACTCCAGGCCGAACAGCAGCTTGATCAACTGGCCCGCGCCCACCATCTGCGCGATCAGGTAAAACGCGACCACGACCAGCGTGCCGCTGGCGGCGAACACGCGCACCGGCGTCTGGCTGAAGCGGAAAGCAGCCACGTCGGCGAAGGTGAACTTGCCCAGGTTGCGCAGCCGCTCGGCGAGCAGGAAGGTGACGATGGGCCAGCCGACCAGGAAGCCGATGGAAAAGATCAGGCCGTCAAAGCCACTGGCCATCACGGCCGCCGAGATGCCCAGGAAAGAAGCCGCCGACATGTAGTCGCCCGCGATCGCCAGGCCGTTCTGAAAGCCGGTGATGCCACCGCCCGCGGTGTAGAAGTCGGCCGTGCTCTTCGTCTTGCCAGCAGCCCACTTGGTGATCCACAGCGTGAACAGCACAAACGCGCCGAACATGCCGATCGCCGTCCAGTTGGTGGCCTGCTTGTCGGCCTGGCCCAGGTCGGCGCCGGCAGCGATGGCCAGTGCCGATACGCCGCACAGGGCGGCCAGCGTCAGCAGCTGGCGGACCGGGTTGGAAAGGGGATTGGAAAGCAGCTTCACTTCAGCACCGCCTTGTTGATCTGTTCAGACAGGCTGTCGAACTCGCGGTTCGCTCGCCGCACGTAGATGGCTGTAATGACGATCGTGAACACGATCACCGCCAGCCCGATGGGCATGCCCAGGGTCATCACGCCTTCGCCCAGCCGGGTGGACAGCAAGGGCTTGTTGAAAGCCACCAGCAGGATGAAGCCGTAGTACACGACCAGCATCGCCACGGTGAGCCAGATACCGAAGCTGGTGCGCTTGGCTCTGAGTTCCTGGTATTTCGGCAGCGCGGCGATGCGCTCGGCCAGCAGTTGTTCCATGGTCTGTCTCCTTCAAATCCGTTGCGGCGCCAACCGGAGCCGCATGCCCATACTGTGCTTGTCGGCACTGATAGGGTACTGACGCGGATCAAACAAAGCCTGACGCGGAAATGACTGCAGACTGACGACTTAAGTAGTAACCCTTATTCTTTGTTCCAGCATGCAGGATGCGGCTCTCTGCATCGTTTTCTCTGCCGACCTGCCCTACGATTCCACGCATGGCCAGCACCCCCAACATCCCGCCCCTTTTTGTCAACTGGCGCGGCGAACCGATCGACCTCAAACGCCTGCACACTGGCGCCCCTGCAACGCCTCGCCCCGGCGCTGGCTCCGGCACTGGCCCCGGCACCGGAGCCGGAACCGAAGCCCGCGCCATGCCGAGCACGGGCACCACGGTCGAAGCCCCAGTGCTGACCGAAGAGGACCTGAACACAGTCTTCGACACCTTGTGCCTGGCCGGCGTGCCGTGCGGTACCGAATGGTTGCTGCAGTTCCTGCACCTGCTGCCGCGCGAGCACAGCCAGCGCAGGCCCTTCACGCGCACCGAGCTGAAGGTGGCGCTCGCCACGCTGGTGAAGACCCAGCGTGTGCGCATCAACAGCGCCCATCTGCATGAAGTGGCCGCGCCCGGGCTGCACGCAGCCTTGCCGCGTGTCATGCAAGGGGCGGGCACGACTGCCTGGCAGGCCTGGGCCCGGTCGTCGGCCCCGCACGTGCCCGACAGCAACCCGGTGCCACCCCCGCGCTACACGCGGCGTGAAGAGCTGCCTGCGTTGGCGCGCCTGCTGCTGTACAGCGGCTGCACCGCGGCCGAATTCGAACGCGCCTTCACACAGGTGCTGGGCCCGGCGCGCGCACCCGAGGTGCTCATGGAAGCGCTGTGCGCGCCGTTCATGCCCGAACGCTGGGCCCAGGTGCCACCGACCACGCGCCACGCGGTGCTGCGCGAGTTGATGAAGGCCTACCACCTGGCCGGGCCGATCTTCCAACCGCTGCTGACGGCGCTGGCGGCGGAAGTGAAAGTTCACGCTGCCGGCATGCCTGCAGCTCTGCGCTACGCCGCAGCCGAGCATGGGCTGCACAGCGGCGACACCGCTGCAGCCGAGCAGGCGCTGCAAGGCATGGGGGGCCATTCGGTGACGCTGCTGCGAGCGGCATTGCTGGGCCGCCACGGGCAATGGGCGGCGTGTGCCGCCGCCTTCGGGCCGGCGCTGAAGGAGGCCGCCAAAGACTTGCGCAGCAAACGCGGGCTGGCCGCGCCCACGGTGCTGGTGTGGTATCCATTGGCGCTGATGGCCCAGAGCGAGCCCGCACAGTGGGCCGTGGCACTGAAGTTCTGCGTCCAGGAAAGCGGTTCGCGCACGCCGCGGCCTGACGAAGGCTGGGGCCTGTGGGCGCACGCCATCGCCGTGCGGCTGGGCGACAGCACGCTGCAGCCCAGCGCGTTGCGGGCCCCGCAACACAGCTGGCAACTGTCCAACACGCTGGACAACGGCTACCGCCTGGTGCTGGCGGCCTGGCTGGGCGAAGCATCGCCAGGCTGGACTCCCCACGCGCTGCAGCACACCCGTGACGCGCTGCGGCAGGCCGGCCTGCACGGTCTGGTGGCGCTGATGCAGGTGGCGGCGCGCCGACTCGGCCTGGCGTGGCCCGCCGGCCCTGGTACTGCTGCGCCGGGCGCTGGCCCGTCGAGCGCTGCCACTTCAAACCTCGCAACCGGTGCCCCTGACACCCCTGGCACCCCAGACGCCGGGTGGGCCGTATCGTTTTTCGGCGCCCCGCGCGAAGCCTGGCGCGACGCGCTGGCCGCGATAGAGGCCCTGGGCGCATCAACCACGAAGGCGGCCACGCCGAGGGCCACCCCGGGGCTGCAGTGGCGCGTCACGCTCGACGAGCATGGCCGCGTGCTCGGCGTGGTGCCCTTCGAGCAGGCGGTGGGCGTGCGCGGCCCGGGCAAGCTCAAGGCAGTGCCGCTGTCGCGCTTGAAAAAAGCCGACACCCTGGACCCGCTGGACGCCGCGGTGACGCGCTGCATCACCGCCCCGCTGTGGTCGCCCAGCAAACTGCGGCTGGACCCGGCGGCTGCCGCCGTGGCCTTGATCGGCCACCCGAAGCTGGCGCTGGCCGACACGCCCGGCCAACTGGTGGACCTGCGCGAAGGCCTGCCGCAGCTGGAGGTGCGGCGCCAGCGCATGCCCGACGGTGTGGAGCGCTTCGTCTTCAACTTGCTGGATGAACTGGCGGTGCCGCCGCTCAAGCCCGGTCAGCTCGACGACGAACATGACGATGACGACGACGAAGACTACGACGACAGCCACAGGCGGCAGCCTGTGGGCGCCGGCGCTGACAAATTCAACAACCTGCGCATCGTGCGCGACGCGCCCGACCGCGCGCGGCTGATCCGCATCAACGCCGCGCAGCGCCGCGTCGCCGAACTGGTGGCCAAGCAGTGGGCCGTGCCCGTCGACGCCAAGGCCGAACTCGAAGGCGCCTTGCGCGTGCTGGCGGGGCACTTTCAGCTGCACAGCGACGCCACCGCAGGCCAGGAGGTGGACGCCGAGCCGCGCTTGCGCGCGCTGCTCAGCCCGCAGGGCGAAGGGTTGCAGCTGCGCTTGCTGGTGCAACCCTTCGGCAGCTTCGGCCCCGCGGTGCTGCCCGGCCAGGGCCGGCCCCGGCTGCTGACGCTGCATGAGGGCCTGAACCTGGCCACGCAGCGCGATCTCGACACTGAGAGCACCCATCTGGCCAGCGTGCTGGAAGCGCTGCCGCAGTTGACGGGCAGCGAAAGCGCCGACTGCACGTGGTCGCTGGAAGAGCCCGAAACGGCGCTGGCCGTGCTCGAGAAGCTGCCCCAACTGAGCGCCGTTGCCGGCGTCGACTGGCCGCGCGGCAAGCCCGTGCGCATCCATGCGGCGGCAGCCAAGGCGCTGCAGATCACGGTCAAGAGCGGCACCGACTGGCTGGGCATCCACGGCGAACTGCAGCTCGAAGAGGGCCGCGTGATCGGGCTGCAGCGCCTGCTGAAACTGGCCCACGAATCACGCCGGGGCCGTTTCCTGGCGCTGGGTGACGGCGAATTCCTGTCGCTGACGGAGCAGCTCAAGCGCCAGCTGGCCGAACTGCAGGCGTTGGCGCAAGCCGACGGCGATGCCCTGAAGCTGCCGCACGCCGCCAGCAACTGGCTGGCCGACACGCTGGACAGCGCCAACCTCAGCGGCGACAAGGCCTGGAAGCAGCGCATCAAACTGCTCGGCGAAGCTGCCGACCTACAGCCCGAAGCACCCGGCTCGCTGCAGGCCCAGTTGCGCGGCTACCAGGCCGACGGCTATGCCTGGATGGTTCGGCTGGCGCACGCCGGGCTGGGCGCTTGCCTGGCCGACGACATGGGCCTGGGCAAGACGGTGCAGACGCTGGCGCTGTTGCTCAACCGCGCCGCACTCGGCCCCGCGCTGGTGCTGGCGCCGACGTCGGTGTGCGGCAACTGGGTGGCCGAAGCGGCGCGTTTTGCGCCCAGCCTGCAGGTGGCCCTGTATGGCGAGGGCGACCGCAGCGCCACGCTGCAGGGCGCTGCGGCGGGCGGCCTGGTCATCGCGTCGTACGCGCTGTCGCAGATCGACAGCGAGGCCTTTGCCGCCGTGCCCTGGGCCACGGTGGTGATGGACGAAGCGCAGGCGTTGAAAAACGCCGCCACCAAACGCGCCAAGTCTGCGGCCAGCCTGCAGGCCGGTTTTCGACTGGCGCTGACGGGCACGCCAGTGGAAAACCGGCTCGCCGACCTGTGGTCGATCATGAACCTGATCAACCCCGGCTTGCTGGGCAGCGCCAACCGCTTTGCCGAACGATTTGCCGGCCCCATCGAGCGCGACCGCGACGACGCCACGCGCCAGCGCTTGCGCCGCATCTGCGCCCCCTTCTTGCTGCGCCGCACGAAGGCGCAGGTGCTGACCGACCTGCCACCGCGCACCGAGATCGTCCACCGCGTGGAGCCCGGCCCCGAAGAGCGCGCCTTTCTGGAGGCGGCGCGCCGCGCAGCGCTTGAACGCGTGGCGCAGGCCGCCGACGCGCCACCCGGCCAGGCCGCCTTTCACGTGCTGGCCGAACTGACGCGCCTGCGCCGTGCCGCCTGCGACCCGCGGCTGGTGGCGCCCGAGCTGGGCATCATCGGCGCCAAGGTGCATGAATTCGAACAGCTGGCCACCGAACTGGTGGCCGGCCGCCACAAGGCGCTGGTGTTCAGCCAGTTCACCGACTTTCTGAAGCTGCTGGCGCAGCGGCTGGACGCTGCCGGGTTGACGTACCAATACCTGGACGGCAGCACACCGGCGGCGCAGCGCACCGACCGTGTGGCCGCGTTCCAGCGCGGCGAGGGCGACCTGTTCCTGATCAGCCTGAAGGCCGGCGGCTTTGGCCTGAACCTGACCGCGGCCGACTACGTGATCATCGTCGACCCCTGGTGGAACCCGGCCGCCGAAGACCAGGCGCTGGGCCGTGCGCACCGCATCGGGCAGCAGCGGCCGGTCACCGTCTACCGGCTCGTCACCGCCGGTTCGGTGGAAGAAAAGATCATCGAACTGCACGGCAGCAAACGCAGCCTGGCCGACGGCATTCTGGAGGGCCAGGACCAGGGCAAGCCGATCGGCGCCGAAGAGCTCAGTGCGCTGCTGCGGGACTCGTGACGCGGCCTGCCAGCACCACGCGGCGCAGCAAGAACAACACCACGCTCAGGTTGACCAGGTTCCACAACACGCCGTTGACGAACGCGGCTTGATAGGAGCCGGTGAGGTCGAACACCTTGCCCGACATCCAGCCGCCCAGCGCCATGCCCAGCAGCGTGGCCATCAGCACCGTGCCCACGCGTGCGCCGGCTTCGGCCGGCGGAAAGTGCTCGCGCACGATGATGGCGTAGCTGGGCACGATGCCGCCCTGGAAGAGGCCGAACAGCGCCGAGATCACATACAGCGACACCATGCCGTTGAACGGTATGAACAACAGCAGCGCCAGCCCCTGCAGCACGGAGCCCAGCAGCAGCGTGCGGATGCCGCCGATGCGGTCGCAGATGAGCCCCGACACGATGCGGCTGACGATGCCGCAGGCCAGCATCAGCGACAACATTTCGGCGCC
>JBBQMM010000064.1:0-13216 GCA_038328935.1 Burkholderiales bacterium | reverse complement strand
GTCTCGCGGGCCAGCCGCGCCAGCTTGATGGTGTCGTGGCTGGCCGAGCCCCATCCCAGCGGGCAGGGCACCAGCACGTGCAGGTAACGCGCGCCGTGGATGCTCATCGCCTTTTCGACCTTGGCCTCGAGGTCGCGCAGATCGGCCACCGTGGCGGTGGCCACATACGGAATCTCGTGCGCCATCGCGATCAGCGGCAGGTTCTTGCCCTTGCCCCGTTCGGCGCCGGGTTGCGGGCCCACGGCCATGGTGGTGGCCGTGCGTGCGGCATACGGCGTGGCCGAGCTGCGCTGCACGCCGGTGTTCATGTAGGCCTCGTTGTCGTAGCAGATGTAGAGCACGTCGTCGTTGCGCTCGAACATGCCCGACAGGCAGCCGAAGCCGATGTCGGTGGTGCCGCCGTCGCCGCCCTGGGCCACCACGCGCACCTTGTTCAGTGCCGTGCCGGCCTTGATGGCCTTGATCTTCAGCGCCGCCGCCACGCCGGTGCCCACGGCGGCGGCATTGCCGAACAGCGAGTGGATCCACGGCAGCTGCCACGAGGTTTCGGGGTAGGGCGTGCTGAACACCTCCAGGCAGCCGGTGGCGTTGACGGCGATGAGCTGGTTGTCGGTGGCCCGCATGGCCGCGTCGATGGCGTAGCGCGCACCCAGTGCCTCGCCGCAACCCTGGCAGGCGCGGTGGCCGCTGTTCAGCGAGTTGCTGCGCTCGGTGCTGTCCTGCACGCTGCGCTGCTCGGGTGCGAGCAGGCGGTTGCCTACGGTGTGGGTGCCGGTCTGGTAGAACTTGACGGGTGCCGACGACCGCCGGGCCGCCCCAAGGTCGTCGAGCGCCCCCTCGGGGGGCAGCGAACGGAGTGAGCCGGGGGTTGGTTTCATTCAGGCCACCTTCGATGCCACGGTGCCGACGTCACGCAGCAGGTTTTCAGCGATCGGGCCGCTGCGGCGCATCTGCGCCTCCCGCTCCAACTGGCGGTTGACGATGCGCCAGTCCAGGTCCATGAAGCTTAGCGGCGGCAGCTGGTCGGTGATGGCCTCCTGCAGCGTGCGCTGCAGCGAGGCCTTGGTGATGGCGCGGCCGCCCAGGCCGGCCACTACGGTGTAGCCGTGCAACTGCAGTCCAGAAAGGGCCAGCCGCACGTCGGTGGAGACGACGCCGCCCAGACCGACCGAGAAGCTCTTTTCCAGCACCACCACACGCCGTGCGCCCTGCAGCGCGGCGCGCACCGCGGCCAGCGGGAAGGGCCGGAACGACTGGATGCCGAGCACGCCGATCTTCACGCCGCCCGCGCGCATGTCGTCGACGGTGTCCTTCAGCGTGCCGATCACCGAGCCCAGCGCCACCACGATGGTCTCGGCGTCTTCGGTGCGATAGCCGCGCACCAGGCCGCCCGAGCTGCGGCCGAAGCGCTGCCTGAATTCTTCGGCGATGCGTGGGATCACGTCCAGCGCGCTGAGCTGCTTGGCGTGCGCCAGGTAGCGCACTTCCATGAATGCCTCGGGCCCGACCATGGCGCCGATGGACACCGGCTCCGCCGGGTCCAGCACCTGGCGTGGTTCGTAGGGCGGCAGGAAGGCGTCGACATCGGCCTGCTCGGGGATGTCCACCCGTTCGTAGGCGTGCGTGAGGATGAAGCCGTCCATGCACACCATCACCGGCATCGACAGCTCTTCGGCCAGCTTGAAGGCCTGGATGTGCAAGTCCACCGCTTCCTGGTTGCTCTCGGCAAAGAGCTGCAGCCAGCCGCTGTCGCGCTGGCTCATGCTGTCGCTGTGGTCGTTCCAGATGTTGATGGGCGCGCCGATGGCGCGGTTGGCCACCGTCATCACGATGGGCAAGCCCAGGCCCGACGCGTTGTAGACGGCCTCGGCCATGAACAGCAGGCCCTGGCTGGCGGTGGCGGTGTAGGTGCGTGCGCCGGCGGCGCTGGAGCCGATGGCCACGCTCATGGCGGCGAACTCGCTCTCGACGTTGATGAACTCGCACGGCGCCAGCGTGCCGTTCTTCACCAGCTCACCCAGGCCTTCGACGATGTGCGTCTGAGGCGATATCGGGTAGGCGCAGATCACGTCGGGGCGGCTCAGCGCCACCGCTTCGGCCACCGCATGCGAGCCTTCAACCTGCTTGAGCATGGCTCAACTCCTCCATCTCGCGCTTGACGAAGTCGTAGGCCTCGCCGGCCGCAGCCACATTGCCATCGGCCACCTTGCCGCTGAACTTTTCGCGGATGGCGTGCGCCACCGCGTCCAGCGTGATCAACCCCGACAGCGCCGCAAACCCGCCCAGCAGCACGGCGTTGGGCAGCGGCCGGCCCAGGTGCTTGAGTGCAATCTCGGTGGCGGGCACGGTGGTCAGCCGTTCGTGGCGAAAGCGGCCCGCCACCTCGGCCAGACCGAGTTCGTCAAAGCTGCGCTTGCTGTTGATGAGCACGTAGCCGTCGGGCTTGAGACCCTGAAACACGTCCACCTGGTGCAGCAGCGTGGGGTCCTGCACGATCAACACGTCGGGTGCCAGGATCGGTTCACGCAGGCGGATTTCTTGGTCGTCGATGCGGCAGAAGGCCACCACTGGCGCGCCGGTGCGTTCTGAGCCGAAGCTGGGAAAGGCCTGGGCGTGGCGGCCTTGTTCGAAGGCGGCCACCGACAGCAATTCAGCTGCCGTGACCACGCCCTGACCGCCGCGCCCGTGTATCCGTATCTGCAGCATCCGATGCACTCCGGCTGTTCAAGAACCGGCCCGATGGTAGGAACGCGCTCTGCGTTACCCCATGACATGGGTCAAGCTTTGGCTGCGGGTTCACCCTGCTTCGGGGCTTGGGCTGGCCTGTCAGGCGTAGCTGGGGCAGCGCGGTTCGTACATGCAGGCGCGCACATGGGCCAGCAGGTCTGGCGGGCGTGCGATGCCGGCGTGCCCTTGTTCCAGAGCCACGGCCGCCACAGCGGCAGCGATGTGGGCCGAAACCTCGCGCGCGCTGGCCAGCGGCGGGTACAGGCTGCCTTGTGCCAGGTCTGCGTGCGAGACCTGCAGCGCCAGCGCGCGCGCCGCGGCCAGGAACATGTCGTCGGTGATGCGCTGTGCCCGCACCGCAATGGCGCCCAGTCCCACGCCAGGGAAGATGTAGAAATTGTTGCCCTGCCGCGGCACGAAGGTCTGCCCGGTCAGGGTCACGGCATCGAACGGGCAGCCCGAAGCAAACAGCGCGCGGCCGGCGCTCCATTCATAAGCCTGCTGCGCGGTGCATTCCGACTTCGACGTCGGGTTGGACAGCGCAAACACGATCGGCCGCTCGTTCAAGCGCGCCATGGCTTCGATGACCTCGCGCGTGAAGGCGCCGGCCGTTGCCGCCACGCCGATGATGACCTTCCACGACGCGGAAGAAGAGCACCTCGTTGCGATCATGCAGCGAAGTCATGAAGATGTACTTCTCCAGCGTGCAGGGCAGACGGTGGAAGTTCTCGAGCACGCGCGCCACCTGCTCTTCCTGGCTGCACACATGGGGCGGCAGCAAGCCGCGCGGGCCCAACACCTCGCGCTCGGCGTCGCTAAAGGCGGTGCCCTTGTTCAAACCGGGTTCGTGCAGCAGCGTCACGCCACGCGGAAACCAGGGAGAGAGCGGCAGGCGATCAGGGGCGGGGCTGGCGCTGTGCAGGGTTGTCTCCGTTATTCGCTGTCGGGAAAGGGGCGTACAAGCGCCCCGGGCTCACGAAGGTAGCGCTGCAAGCCTGCTGGTGCTTGATGTACGTCAATCATTGGGTCGGGGCCTCGGGCCCGAACGTTGCCTGCAGCCCTGGCGGTTCGCTCGTGCAGTCAAACTGCGTCCACTCTGTCCGTTTCGCCACACCTCATGCACGTCATCGAACTCACGCTGGTCTTGCTCATGATCACTGCCGTGGCTGGCGCCCTGGTGCGCTGGACGCACCTGGGCCTGCCCATCTTCCTGGTCGTGGCGGGCGTGGCCGCTTCCTGGTTGCCTGGCCTGGACCATCTGACTATCGACCCCGCACTCTTTCTGTTGCTGTTCATTCCGCCGCTGCTGTATGCCGATGCGCGCGGGCTGCCGCGGCGAGACCTGCTGCAGGTGTTGCAGCCGGTGCTGCTGCTGGCGCTGGGGCTCGTGGTGCTGACCGTTGTGGTGGTGGGCTATGCGCTGCATGCGGTGGTGCCGGCCATGCCGCTGGCGGTGGCGTTCACGTTGGGCGCCATCGTCACGCCCACCGATGCCGTGGCCACGGTGGCCACCACGGCCGGCCTGCCGCTGCCCAACCGCGTGGCCCACATCATCAATGCCGAGAGCCTGCTCAACGATGCCACCGGCCTGGTGGCCTTCAAGCTGGCGGTTGCTGGCGCCGCGGCGGCGGGGGCGGCCAGTGGCGGCGATGTACTGCGGAGTTTTGTGCTGCTGGCTGGCGGCGGCGTCGCGGTGGGGGTGATCGTGTCCTGGCTGGCGCGCAGCCTGTGCGAACGCCTGATCGCCATGGGCGTCGACGACCCGATGCTGCAGACCCTGCTGGCGCTGCTCACGCCCTACGCGGCCTATCTGGCGGCCGAGGCGTTGCAGGTCTCGGGTGTGCTGGCCGTCGTGCTGGCGGGGCTGTGGGCCGGGGGACAGGAGGTCAAAGGACTGTCGGCAGCCGGTCGTAGGCACGCGCGCGAGGTCTGGCGCATGGTGGCCTACCTGTTCAATGGCCTCGTGTTCGTGCTGTTGGGTCTGCAACTCAGGCAAATGCTGGTGGCGGTGAACCACTACGACCCGCTGAGGCTGGCGGGCCTGGCCCTCGGCCTGTGGGCGTTGTTGATGGCCTTGCGCATCGGTTGGGTCTGGGCTTCGGCTTATCTGCGTTTTCACATGCACTGGGGCTGGGCAGGGCCGCGCGACGGGCCTCAGCCGCGGCGCATGTTCCTGGTGAGTTGGGCCGCCGTGCGCGGCTCCATCACGCTGGCCACGGCCTTGTCGGTGCCTTTGCTGACCAGCACCGGCGAGCCCTTTCCGCAGCGCGAGCTGATCATCTTCCTGGCCGCTGCGACGATCATCCTGACGCTGTTGTTGAACGGCATTCCCTTGCCCTGGTTGATACGCAAGCTGCACGTAACCAGCGAAGCCGTGGGCCAGCCCGAGGAGAACCGGGCGCGCGTCCAGGTGGCTCGGGCTGCCATTGCGGCCGTCGCTCCGCGGTTGGCGCATCTGGACAACCCAGGCACGCGGGCCTTTGCCGAGCAACTGATCCACCGCTACGAAGGCAAGATTGCATTGCGCGAGGCCGAGCCGGCAACGGCGCTGGCCAAGGCCGAGCGCATCGCCGCCGCGCGCTCATTGCGCCTGGTGGGTATCGAGGCCGAGCGCGATTGCCTGTACCGGTTGCATGCCCAAGGCGCCATCAACGACGAGACGTTGCGCATCGTTGAGGAAGAGCTCGATGAGCGCGAAATGCTCTCGTCGGCGGAACCCTTGCGGGGCTGAAGCCGCGGCTGTTGCGATCATGCACGCAGCCACCGACAGGCATCAGGGTCTTTCCCGGTGTCGTTGCAGCCGCCCTATGCAACGGCGGCGACGGTTGCGGTTGCCGACGCGGCTGCGGTTTGCATGCGCGCTTGATGTGCGTCAACTTTGCAGCGGTGACGCGGGCAGAAGATGCGGCACCGAAGCCCCGCCGCTGACAAGTTGAGGGCCGGCGCAGGAGACGTCACGCATGAAGTACCCCTCGCAATCGGTGCCCGCCGCGCAGGCTGGCGCGGGGTCGCGCAAGGGCTCCAGCCGCTGGCCGGCACGGCTGGACTGGATGCAGAGCGCCAGCGGCCTGGTGCTGGCGCTGTTCATGTGGGGCCACATGTTCTTCGTCTCGTCCATCCTGTTGGGCAAGGACGCGATGTGGGTGGTGACCAAGTTCTTCGAGGGCTACTTCTTCTTCGGCCGATCATTGCCCTGGCTGGTCTCGATGGTGGTGGCGGGCATCTTCACGCTGGTCGTCGTGCACGCGCTGCTGGCGCTGCGCAAGTTCCCCGGCAGTTACCGTCAGCTGCGCGCTTTCCGGGATCACGCCAACGCCATGAAACACAGCGACACCACGCTGTGGTGGTGGCAGGTGGTGACGGGTTTTGCGCTGTTTTTCCTGGTCGGGGTGCATCTGTACGTGATGCTCACGCGGCCTGAAACCATCGGCCCTTATGGCAGTGCCGACCGCGTCTGGAGCGACAGCTTCTGGCCGCTGTACCTGGTGCTGCTGTTTGCGGTGGAACTGCATGGCGGCATCGGCCTGTACCGGCTGGCGGTCAAGTGGGGCTGGTTCGCCGGCTCCGACCCCGCCGCCACGCGCCGCCGCCTGAAGACGCTGAAGTGGTCGTTGACGGCGTTCTTCCTCGTGCTGGGCCTGGCCACTTTGGCGGCCTACATCAAGATCGGCATCGAACATGCGCCGCATGCCGGTCAGACCTACACGCCGGCCTGGGTGCAACCCGCACCGCCGACGTTGAAGTAGGTCTGCAACGATGAAGATCATCTACACCGACGTGCTCGTGATCGGCGGCGGCCTGGCCGGCCTGCGCGTGGCCATCGGCGCCAAGCGCCGCGGGCACGACGCCGTCATCCTGTCACTGGTGCCGCCCAAGCGGTCGCACTCCGCGGCGGCGCAGGGTGGCATGCAGGCATCGCTGGGCAACGTCATCAAGGGGCAGGGCGACAACGAAGACGTGCACTTCGAAGACACGGTGCGCGGCAGCGATTGGGGCGCCGACCAACGTGTGGTGCGCATGTTCGTCGACACGGCGCCCAAGGCGGTGCGCGAGCTGGCCGCCTGGGGCGTGCCCTGGAGCCGCGTGAACCGCGGCGACCGCAGCGTCATCATCAACGGGCAGCGGGTCACGCTGACCGAACGCGACGAAGCGCATGGCCTGGTTGCGCAACGCGACTTCGGCGGCACCAAGAAGTGGCGCACCTGCTATGTGTCGGACGGCACCGGCCACGCGATGTTGTTTGCGGTCAGCGACCGCGCGATTGCCGAGGCGATACCCGTGCACGAGCGCACGGAGGCCATCGCCCTCATCCACGATGGCGGCCGTTGTCATGGCGCGGTGGTGCGCAACCTCATCAACGGCGAACTCAGCGCTTACGTGGCCAAGGCCACGGTGATCGCCACCGGCGGCGCCGGGCGGCTGTACCGCGTGACGACGAATGCGGTGATCTGCGAAGGCATCGGCACGGCCATTGCGCTGGAGACCGGTGTGGCCACGCTGGGCAACATGGAGGCGGTGCAGTTCCATCCCACCGGCATCTTTCCGGCCGGCATCCTGGTCACCGAAGGCTGCCGCGGTGACGGCGGGCTGCTGAAGGACGTGGACGGCCACCGCTTCATGCCTGACTACGAGCCCGAGAAGAAGGAACTGGCCTCGCGCGACGTCGTCTCGCGCCGCATGGAAACCCACATCCGCAAGGGCAAGGGCGCGCAGTCCCGTTTCGGCGAACACCTGTGGCTGGACATCACGCAGCTGGGCCGCGCGCACATCGAAAAGAACCTGCGCGAAGTGAAGGAAATCTGCGCGTCGTTCCTGGGCATCGACCCGGTCGAACAGATGATTGCGGTGCGACCCGCGCAGCATTACACGATGGGCGGTGTGCGTACCGACCACACCGGGCAAAGCGCCAAGCTGCGCGGCCTGTTTGCCGCCGGCGAAGCGGCCTGCTGGGACATGCACGGCTTCAACCGCCTGGGTGGCAATTCGGTGGCCGAAACCGTGGTGGCCGGCATGATCGTCGGTGACTTCGTGGCCGACTACTGCGACGGCAGGGCCAACGACGTGTCCATTCCCACCGGCCTGGTGCGCGACTTCATCGCCGCCGAGCAAGCCAAGCTGGATGTGCTGGTTTCGGGCCCAGGGACCGAAGACGCTTCGGCGCTGCGCGTGGCGATGCAGGAGATCATGACGGCGAAGGTGGGCATCTTCCGCACCGGTGCCGATCTGGCGGCTGCGGTGACGGGACTGCAAGCGCTGCTGGAGCGCAGCCGGCGCATCGGGCTGCGCCACAAGGCAGCCGGCGCAAACCCCGAACTGGCCACCGCCTACCGCACGCAGAAGATGCTGAAGCTGGCACTGTGTGTGGCCCATGGGGCGGCGCAGCGCACCGAAAGCCGGGGCGCCCACTTTCGCGAAGACTACCCGCGCCGCGATGACGCGCAGTGGCTCAAGCGCACGCTGGCCACTTGGCCGCGAAGCAGCGACACGCTGCCCACGCTGGCTTACGAAGCCCTGGACGTGAAGACGATGGAGCTGCCACCCGGTTGGCGGGGCTACGGCGCCAAGGACTATGTCGACCACCCCGACACACCGGCGCGAGCCGCGGAGGTGACCGCGCTGCGCGAAAGCATGGCTGCGGCGCCCCGCCTTGCGGTGCAACAAGCGCTGATGCCGTACGAAGAACTCCTGCCCGCCGCGCTGCGCGGTCGCAATGAACGCATCGACGAGCCGCTGTGAAGACCACCCTACCGATCCACCCCGTCCGCGCAAGCTTGCAGCCCGATGCAGCGGGCGCAGCCGGTGCACAGCGCAAGCTCAACATCCGCGTGCTGCGCTTCGATCCGTTGCAGCCTTCGGTGGCGGCCCGCTGGCAGACCTATCAGCTCGATGACGCGGCCGGCATGACGCTGTTCATCGCGCTGAGCGAGATCCGCGAAAAGCTCGACCCGTCGCTGCAGTTCGACTTCGTCTGCCGGGCCGGCATCTGCGGCAGCTGCTCGATGCTCGTCAACGGCCGCCCGGCGCTGGCCTGCCGCACGCTGACGAAGGACATGGAAAGCACTTTCACGCTCGCGCCGCTGCCGGTGTTCGAGTTGATCGGTGACCTGTCGGTCAACACCGGCAAGTGGATGCGTGGCATGAGCGAGCGGCTGCAGACCTGGGTGCATCAGCAAGAAACGGTCATCGATCTGCAGCGACTCGAAGAGCGCATGGAACCCGCGCTGGCTGAAGCGATCTACGAACTCGACCGCTGCATCGAGTGTGGCTGCTGCGTGGCCGCCTGCGGCACGGCGCGCATGCGCGAAGACTTTGTCGGTGCCGTGGGGCTGAACAAGATCGCGCGCTTCCGGCTCGACACGCGCGACACGCGCGACGACGAAGACTTCTACGAGCTGGTCGGTGACGACGACGGTGTGTTCGGCTGCATGTCGCTGCTGGGTTGCCACGACGTGTGTCCGAAGGACCTGCCGCTGCAAACCCAGATCGCGTTCGTGCGGCGCAAGATGGTTTCGATGGGTTGGAAGCAGGTTCCCTGACATCTCAACGCATCTCAACGCATCTCAACGCATTTCAACGAGGAGACATTCAGAAGAGTTCTGCTCTCAAACGCCGTCAGATACTGGCTGTTGCCGCTACTGCTGCCATTGCCACCGTTGCCGCAGCCACGTTGACACTCGGCGGCCGCGCCATGGCGCAAGCGCCACTGGTCATCAAGTTCAGCCATGTCGTGGCCAACGACACCCCCAAGGGCAAGGCCAGCGGGTTCTTTGCCAAGCGCGCCGGTGAATTGACGGGCGGCAAGGTCAAGGTCGAGGTCTACGCCAACAGCACGCTGTACAAGGACAAGGAGGAGATGGAAGCGCTGCAGGTCGGTGCCGTGCAGATGCTGGCGCCGTCGCTGGCCAAGTTCGGCCCGCTGGGTGTGCGCGAGTTCGAGGTCTTCGACCTGCCTTTCATCTTCGACGACGCCAGGGAGTTGCACGCCATCACGGCCGGGCCCGTCGGCAAGCAGTTGTTTGCCAGGCTCGAGACCAAGGGCATCACCGGCCTGGCCTACTGGGACAACGGCTTCAAGTCCTTCAGCGCCAACAAGCCGCTGAAGACGTCCGACGACTTCAAGGGTCTGAACGCCATGAAGCTGGGCATCGACCCCATCCACTTCGGCGTCATGATCACCGTCAACATGGAGATCGGCATGATCACGCCGCCGGTCGGCCTGAACCTCTACGTCGCCAGCGGCATCAGCAAGCTGGGCCTGAGCGAGATGACGGTGGCGGTGTGGCCTTGGCTGCTGACGATGCTGGTGTTCCTGGTGCTCATTACCTACTGGCCGCCGTTGACGCTGTGGCTGCCGCGGACGCTGGGCATGATGTGAGACCGAGCCCCTGCCCCACCTGCATGCGTGGTGTGTTTGTTTGAACGCGGGAGGGAGACCCGCCATGACACTGAATCTTTTGTCTGCGCTGAAGAAGCACCCGTTCGTGGCCGAGTTTCGGCCCGGCGATGAACTCGACTGGTCGGCCGTGTTGCCGAATGCCGGCAAGCACTTCCAGGCGCGCGCCCTGCGGCCGGTCACCGCGCTGGCCTTCGAGGGTGGCCAGTTGCTGGAAAGCTTCAAGCAGCATCCGGACTTTGGTGTGGCCATCCTGCTGCGCCTGCTGGGCGTGGTGTCGGAGCGGCTGCGCGCCACCCGGGTGCAGTTGCTCGACATGTACTCGCCAGTGGCCAAGCGCGCCGGCACCCCTGCGCATCAATTCTGGTTGGGGATACGCTGCCCGGGGGGCAGCGCCTGCCACAGGCGGTATGACTTGAGCCAGATGGCCCCAGCCAAAGTCAGCGCCACGACAACCACGGCAGGAGCCTGCCAGACCGGCGGCAAGGGTGTGGCCGCCAGCGCCAGCAGCAGCGCGCCGCCCAGCACCATGGCTTTGCCGCCCCAGCGGTGGGTCTGGTCCCAGACGCGCTCGTTGCGCAGCGTCCAGGAGGTGCGGATGCCGACGGTCGTGTTGGGCCGCAGCTTGCCCATCACGTTGCCAAGAACCACGAACAGGGCGCCGGGCAGCGTCAGCAGCAGGCTCTGCTGCAGGTGCTTCTCGCCAAGCGCGTCGGCTGCAACCACGCCCACCACGGCTGCAAGTGAGCCGAACACGGCCAGGCGGATCGTGCGCACAGCACCGGCTGAGCGGGCCAGGGCGGGGTTCTCTGGGTCGAGCATCCGGGACACGGCACTGGCCATCACCAGGAGGAACGCGCCCAAGGGCAGCAACATCTGGCGCAACGTGGGTGGCTGCAAACCGAGGGCGGCCGACACAACGACCCCCTGGAGCAGGGCCAGCAGCGCCACGCCGGCGAACAGCACCCGGTTCACCACCTGGAGTTCACGAGCTTGACCGGACGCAGGGGTTTGCATTCGGGACAGCAGGGTCTGCAGTGCCCATAGGCCGGCAGCGCCAGCAGGTATGCCCAGCAGACCCCACACCGGGTCTGCCCAGCCGTTGGCCACGCCCTGGGCGTCAAAGTGGATGGGTACGCGGGTCCCGGGCGGCAGATCTCGCATGGCCCAGAAGCCAAGCAGGGTCATGGTCGAAATCACAACCCCTTGGATGCCGTTGATGACTCGTTTGCTTGCGTGTTCAAGCATGGCGCTTGTCCTTGGCGGAGATCGTGTGGCGGGTCGGCTTCAAGCCCATGCCAAACCCGTTGGCGAACCCGAGCAGGGCTTCTTCGAGCACCGAGACATTCAGGCGATAAGTGATGCTGGTGCCGACTTTTTCAGACGCCACCAGATCGGCCTCACGCTGCACGCTGAAGTGGCCTGACAACGTGGGCTTGGCCAGGTGAAAGCACTCGGCCAGCTCGCCGGCGGTCATCTCGCGCTCGCACAGCAGCTGCAGGATTCGTCGTCGTGTCGGATCGCCGAGCGCTTTGAAGATCTTGTCCATATTTTGTATTTTGCCAATCACCGAATAACTGTCAAGGGTGTCTTCACAGGTGTTGCGCTTGCTGGCCTCCTGTGGCGCGGTACGGAAGCGGGGGTCGGCGCTGGGGCACAGGCAGGGCTGCACATCGCTGCGCCACGGCGCTTCACGGCGACGAATTCGTCAGCGACCACGACCGCAGAGGGTCACCGGCAGTCAGACGCTGGCAGCAGCCGTCCGGCCACTCACAGATCGGCTATCTGCAGTCGCTGCGACGCTGCTCAAGCTTCGGCGGTCCTTCCCTGCGTCGCCGAGTGGGCGAGTTGCTGAGCGCAAACGTCGCGCACGCAAGCACGCAGCCAACGATGCGCTGGATCGGCGTCCAGCCGCGGGTGCCAGAGCATTGAAACCGTGAATTCCGGTGTCGTGACCGGTAGCGCAAAGCTGTGCATGCCGATGCGCAGCTTTCCCGTGTGACGCTCGGGAACCGTGGCGATCAGGTCAGAGCCCCGAGCCAGAGCCACCGCCGTCGCAAAGCCGCTCACGATGGTGGCGATCACCCGTTCCAGACCGAACGGTTGCAAGGCCTCATCGATGGGCCCCTTCTCGAAGCCCTCCCTTGACACACTGATGTGCCTGCCCATCGCATATCGAGGGCTCGTGATCTCGCCTTGGGTAAGGGGATGTCCTGTTCGCACGACGCCCACGTATTGATCGCGAAACAGCGCCTGCATTCGCAATTCAGGCGCGGTCGTCTTCTCGACGACGCCCGTTTCCAGATCCACCGCTCCTTCGCGAAGCGGCCCGCTGTGCTTGTCGGGCTTCTGCACGAAGCGCAGCCGCACGCCGGGAGCGTCTTCTCCCACGCGAGCAATCAGCGCCGGTCCGAAGTTCTCTGCGAAACCTTCACTGGTTCGCAATGTGAACGTTCGGACGAGTTGTTCGAAGTCGAGCCTCTCGGTCGGTCGCAGAACGGCTTCTGCATCCTGGACGAGCTGGCTCACCCGCTCTCGGAGTTCGAGCGCTCGGGGCGTGGGCACCAGGCCTCGGCCAGCGCGTACCAGCAGCGGGTCCCCCAGCGTCTCGCGCAAACGCGCCAGTGCCCGGCTCATGGCCGACGGGCTGAGCCGCAAGCGCCGGGCCGCGCGCGCCACGCTGCCTTCGGCAAGCAGCACGTCCAGCGTCACGAGCAGGTTCAGATCGGGCAGCGCCATGCACCGACCATAGCCCGGCTTGACCGTGATGTGGCGTCGGACGCACGAACAAACTGCAATCGACGCACCTTCCGCCCTGTCCGGCGAAACACCAGACTCCAGACGACCCCTTCCCGGGTGTCGGTAGACCATGGAGTTCAAGTTGAAATCAATCATCTCGGGGGCCGGCGCAAAAGCCGCAGAAGTTTCGCCACCCGCAGTTCGTTCCGCAGTGCGTTGGGTGCTCGCCACCCTCGCGCTGTCGACGCTGCTGTCCTCGCTGGGCACCAGCATCGCCAACGTGGGCCTGCCGACGCTGGCGCAGGCGTTCAACGCCTCTTTCCAGCAAGTGCAGTGGGTGGTGCTGGCCTATCTGCT
>JBBQMM010000063.1:0-13423 GCA_038328935.1 Burkholderiales bacterium | reverse complement strand
GGCGCCTTCGATCATGTAGGCCTGCGTGCCCAGGCGCTGCGCCAGTTCGCGCAGCCGGGTGCTGTTGCTGCTGGTGGGGCTGCCCACGACGATGACCACGTCGACCGCCGGCGCCATCACCTTCACCGCGTCCTGGCGGTTCTGCGTGGCGTAGCAGATGTCTTGCTGCTTGGGTTCACGCACATGCGGAAAGCAGCGCTTCACCTCGGCCAGTATCGCCGCCGCATCGTCCACGCTCAGCGTGGTCTGCGTCACCACCGCCAGCTTGTGGCCGCGCGGCTGCACCTGGACGACGTCGGCCGCCTCTTCCACCAGATAAATGCCCTCGCTGAGTTGCCCCATGGTGCCTTCGACCTCGGGATGGCCCTTGTGGCCGATCATGATGAATTCAAATCCTTCCTTGGCGAGCTTGGCCACTTCCACATGCACCTTGGTGACCAGCGGGCAGGTGGCATCGAAGACCTGAAACCCGCGCTGCGCCGCCTCAGCGCGCACCGCCTTGCTCACGCCGTGCGCACTGAACACCAGCGTCGCACCCGGCGGCACGTCGGCCAGGTCTTCGATGAAGATCGCGCCCTTGGTCTTCAGGTCGTTCACCACATAGGTGTTGTGGACGATCTCGTGCCGCACATAGATGGGCGCGCCAAAGCGCTGGAGCGCACGCTCGACGATTTCGATGGCGCGGTCGACACCGGCGCAAAAGCCGCGGGGCTCGGCCAGCAGCACTTCATCAATCGTGTGGTTCACATCACCCCCAGTAGCTTGACTTCGAACTTCACGGGCTGCCCGGCCAGCGGATGATTGAAGTCGAACAGCAGCCAGTCGGCGCCGGCTTCGCGCACCACGCCAGCGTAACTGGCCTGGCCATCGGGCGTGGGAAACTGCACCACGTCGCCAGGCGCGTAGACGGCATCGGCGTCGCCCATTTCGTGCAGCAACGACAACTTCACACGTTGCAGCAGATCGGGGTTGCGCTGGCCAAAGGCATCACCTGCTGCCAGCTCGAAGGTCTCATGTGCCCCTTCGGCGAGGCCCAGCAAGCGCTGTTCGATGGCCGGCGCCAGCTGCCCGGCACCCAGCGACAACGTGGCCGGCTTGTCGTCGAAAGTATTCACCACGCTGGCGCCATCGGGGCCGGCCAGGCGGTAATGAAGGGTCAGAAACGATCCGGGATGCACGAGGTTCACGGCTGCGGGGGTTGTACTCATCGGGTGGGCTGGGCTGCCAGGCGCTGGCAGACGCTGGGGCTCGCCGGCAAGCGCCGGCGCTGGAAAAGCGCTCAATACCGGACACCAGGCCCGACCGTGCGCCGACTGAAATAGACTGCGCCGTATTGTACCGAGGGGTGCCCACCAAGGCCCCACCCCGCACAGGCCGCCGCGTCAGCATCATGAAGCACCTACCCGCCGACCAACGGCCCCGCGAGAAGCTGCTCGGCAAGGGAGCGGCTGCGCTGGCCGATTCCGAGCTGCTGGCGTTGCTGCTGCGCACGGGCTACAAGGGCTGCAGCGTGCTCGAAATGGCGCAACAGGTGCTGGACGAGTGCGGCGGCTTTGCGGGGCTGCTGCAAGCCGACGCAGAACGGCTGCGCAAGATCAAGGGCCTGGGCCCGGCCAAACGGGCCGAACTGCTGGCGGTGGTGGAAATGGCCCGTCGCGCACTGGCGCAGCCGATGCGCATCTCGGCCGTCTTCGACAGCCCGGGCCGCGTGAAGGACTACCTTGCGCTGCACCTGGCCGGCCGCGAGCGCGAAGTCTTCGCCGTCATGTTTCTCAATGCGCAGCACCACATGCTGGCGCTGGAAGAGATGTTTCACGGCACGCTGATGCAGACCAGCGTCTACCCGCGCGAGGTGGTGCGCCGCGCCCTGGCGCTGAACGCCGCCGCGGTGGTGCTGGCGCACAACCACCCTTCTGGCGTGGCCGAGCCTTCGCGCGCCGATGAACACCTCACGCAGCAACTGGTGCGGGCCCTGCAGATGGTGGACGTGCGTGTGCTCGATCATGTGGTGGTCGGCCAGGGGCAGGTGGTGTCGATGGCCGAGCGGGGGCTGATGTGACGCTGCGCCTGAAGGCCACCCGGCTGGCCGACCTGGGCCCGCTGCGCACTGCGCTTCGGGAACGCGAACGCCTGCTGGCAGAACAGCAGGCCCTGGAACGGGCTCAGCAAGCGGCAGCGCAAAGGCAACTGCGCCTGTTCGCCGACCATGTCGGCCGCATCACGCATCTGCCCAGCCATGGCCGGGCCCTGCACGAACTG
Source organism: Burkholderiales bacterium (assembly GCA_038328935.1). Classification (GTDB taxonomy): domain Bacteria; phylum Pseudomonadota; class Gammaproteobacteria; order Burkholderiales; family Burkholderiaceae_C; genus Rubrivivax. The sequence continues at coordinate 11,164 of JBBQMM010000063.1, read as the reverse complement.
CCCCGCCCTGCCCCCGAACCGCGGCAACGCGAAGCCGACGAACGCGCTGCACTGGCCGAGGCGATGTCGGACGAAGTGGATCTGGAAACGCTGCTGCTCACCGACGACGGCCTGAGCTTTCAGCGCCCCGGCCTGGCGCCCGATGTGGCGGTACGCCTGCGTCGCGGGCATTGGGCGATACAGGCCGAACTGGACCTGCACGGCATGCGCCGCGATGCGGCCCGCGAGGCCGTGGCGCGCTTCTTGCGCGAAGCTGGGCAGCGCGGCTGGCGCTGCCTGCGGCTGGTGCACGGCAAAGGCCACGGCTCGCCCGGCCGCCAGCCGGTGCTGAAGGCCAAGGTGCAGCGCTGGCTGGGCCAGCACCAAGCTGTGCTCGCTTTCACCCAGGCCACGGCCCCGGAGGGCGGCGCCGGCGCGTTGATCGTTTTGTTACGGGGCTGAACGCGCCGCAGCCGTGCTGGCCGCGGCCGGCACGGCTGCGCCCGGCGGCGGCGGTGCACGCAGGCACTGCCCCTGGCGCTCGAACCAGTACACCACGTTGCCCACCAGCGCGATGCTGCCCGATACCACCGCCGAGACGGCCGTGACGGCACCTGCGGCGCTCAACAGCGCCAGGCAGCCCTCACCGGCGCAGCGCTGGAACCCGCCCACGTAAGCCGCTTCCAGCGTCATCTGCCGCGTCATCAGCCGGCACTCGGGGTCGTAGACCTCCCGGGTCTGCGGCACCACGATGCAACCGGCCAGCGCCGCCGACACCACAGCACAGCCCAGTGTGCGGGCGGCGCGCCCCGCCCTGCAGCGAAGGCCGGGTTCGGATCGTTGCTCCGGCCTGGGGCCTGCGCGCATGGGGTCAACCACCACGGTTGCGCATCCAGTCCGCCGTTCCAAACAGTGATTCAGTCAGCCGCTCGGCCAAGGCCGGCTCGACCTCGACTTCAGCCAGCGCCTGCATCATGCAGCTCATCCACTGGTCACGCTCGGCAATGCCGATGCTGTAGGGCAGATGGCGTGCACGCAGGCGCGGGTGGCCGAAGCGCACCTCGTAGTGGTCCGGCCCGCCCAGCCAGCCACACAAGAACCAGTACAACTTGTCGCGCGAACCGCCAAGGTCGGCGGGGTGCAACGCACGCAAGACCGCAAACCCCGGCTCCAGGTCCATCAGATCGTAGAAGCGGTCGACCAGCGTGCGCACGCCGCCCTCACCGCCCAGGCGCGTAAACGGGGTCGACTCGGCCGGGCTGGCGGTCTGGGCAGAGTCGGTCATGGCAGCAGACTTCGGGCTCGTTTCAACATGGAGGGCGGAATCATTGTGGGGCCGCTTGTTCGCGCCGCCCTGCGGGCAACGCCCGGGCGGCGTCCACTGCCACCGGCTGCCCTGCTGTTCTCCGCTTCTCAGTTCGACAAGCGCCCCGCCGCGGCCACCAGCGCCACGCAGGCCGGCGTGCCAGGGGCCATCTGCATCAACAGTTGACGCCGTTGCACGGCTTCGCGCACGGCAGGGTCGGACGGCACTTCGCCCAGCAAGTCCAGCCGCAGCGGGCTGTCCAGTTGCGGGTTCACGTAGCGGTCCACCACCTGCTGCAACTGCTGGCGCACCGAACGGCCCTCACCGGGCTTGCGCGTCTGGTTGACCAGCAGGTGCACGTGGCGGCGCCCCTGCGTCGTGGCGAGCACCTTGATGGTGGCGTAAGCGTCGGTCATCGACGTGGGCTCGGGCGTCACCACCACGAGCACCGAACCGGCCAGCGACACGGTGTACAGCACCACGTCGGAAATGCCGGCACCGGTGTCGAGCAGTACATGGTCGAACTTCGGTTCGATCTCGGCAATCACGCGCTGCAGATGGTCGCGTATGTCGGGCGTCATGCGCGAGTACTCCACCATGCCCGAGCCTGCCAACAGCACCGAAAACCCACCCGGCGCGGGCACGATGGCGTCCTGCAGACTGTGCTTGCCGGTGAACACATCGTGCAGCGTGATCTTCGGGAACAGGTTGAGCACCACGTCCAGATTGGCCAGCCCCAGGTCGGCGTCCAGCACCAGCACCTTGCGGCCACCGCGGGCAAGGGCTGCCGCCAGATTGGCCGAGACGAAAGTCTTGCCCACGCCGCCCTTGCCGCTGGTGACGGCGACGATGCGGGAAGATGGGGGCAGTTGCGACGAGGCGCTCATTCGTGGTCCTGGATCTGGAACGTTTCAAACAACAGTCGCTTTTCTTCGCTGCTGACCAGCGACACTGCGGTCGGCTCCAGACATACCAGGTTGCGGCCCCGGGCCTTGGCCTGGTAGAGCTGCTGGTCGGCACGCTCTTGCCACAAACTTGGGGTGGAACGTACCCACTGCGGCGCAAAAGCGCCGCCGATGCTGATGGTGACTTGCAGCGGCTGCGCCTGAGACAGGCCCGACACCGCAGACAGTGCAATCGGCATGCCCTGCACGCGCTGGCGCACGCGCTCGGCCACCGTCTGACCGAACGTGACCGCACAGTTGGGCAGGATGATGGCGAACTCTTCGCCGCCCACGCGGGCCACCAGGTCCATCGGCCGCACGCTGTCCAGCAGGGCCTGCGCCACGGCCTTGATGACCTGGTCGCCAGCCGCGTGGCCCCAGGTGTCGTTGACTTTCTTGAAGTGGTCGATATCCAGCGTCAGCAGCAAGGCCGACTCGCCACTGCGCGCCACCCGGTCCACTTCACGGGCCACCGCCAGTTCGAACGCGCGCCGGTTGGCCAGGCCGGTCAGCGCGTCGCGACTGGACAGGTCCACCAGGGCGTCGATCAGATCAGCCATCCATTCGGCACCACCCGCAAGACCCACAGGCATCGCGTGGCCCGACTGCGCCAGCAACTGCAGCGCGCGTTCAAAGCGCACCGCCGCTGCCACGCCACCTGCAGGGGCCGGGCTGGCAAGCGGCTTGGATGAACTCGGGTGCAGTGGTGGCTTCAAGGTGGTTGGCGCATGGGGAATATTCCCGCGTCATCGGCAGATCAGCAGCTGATTGGCAACCGATCAGCAGCAAATCAGTCTAGCAGCCCGACCCTGCAGACATGACGCAAATCTGACCTCCTTACACCAGCCATCTCCAACCATTGCCCGCGCTGCACCCTGGGCACACTGCGGGCCATCGACTGGCTCGCACCAGCCCTCTTTCGCACGGCATCCACACGGCCGCGCACGACCCGAATCAGCCGCATGAGCCTGGCGCACACCCCTACCGCAAGCGACGACCAGGAGTTCAAACTCGCACCCGCCGACTTCGAGCGCGTGCGCAGGCTCATCTATCTGCGGGCCGGCATCAGCCTGCATGCCGGCAAGCAAGCCATGGTGTACAGCCGCCTGGCCCGCCGCCTGCGTGAACTGGGGCTCTCGTCGTTCACCAGCTACCTCGACATGCTGGAAAAGTCAGGCGAGCCCAAGGGCTCCGATGGGTCTTCGGAATGGCAGACCTTCATCAACAGCCTGACCACCAACCTGACCTCGTTCTTTCGCGAAGAGCACCACTTCACCGCACTGGCCGAAGACCTGCGCGCGCGCGCAAGCCGGCCCATCCGTTTGTGGTGCAACGCAGCCTCCACAGGTGAGGAGCCCTACTCGCTGGCGATGGTGGTGGCCGAGAGCCTGGGGCCGTCTGCCCAGGTGCGGCTGGTGTGCAGCGACATCGACACCCAAGTGCTGGCGCGCGCCCAGCGCGGCATCTACGAAGCCGACGCCCGCGGTCTGAGCAGCGAGCGGCTGCGGCGCCACTTCATGCGCGGCACCGGCAGCAACGCCGGGCACATCCGCATCAAGCCCGAGTTGTCACGGTTGATCGAGTTCTGCACCTTCAACCTCATGAACAAGTCCTGGTCAGGGCTGGGCGAGAGCTTTGACCTGGTGTTCTGCCGCAACGTGATGATCTATTTCGACGCTGCCACGCAACGCGAGGTGCTCAAACGCATCCATGGCCAGATGAAACCGGGTGGGCTCTTGTACGTCGGGCATTCAGAGAATTTCAGCGACGCCACCGACCTTTTCAGGTTGCGCGGCAAGACCGTCTACGAGCGCGTATGAGCCTCATCCAGCCTGCACCAACAGGGGCTCCGGCAACGGGCTCGCCCGCGCACCGGCTGGAGCGCCTGAAGTCGCGCACCAGGCGCTCTGGCGAAGCTTCCTTCTTCTATCTCGACACCCTGTTCAACGCACCCGCGGTCAAGGTGCTGCCGGGCGAGTTCTTCGTCACCGAAGAGGACCTCGTCATCACCACGACGCTGGGCTCCTGCATCGCCGCCTGCCTGTGGGACCGCGACCGCCGCATCGGCGGCATGAACCACTTTCTGCTGCCCGACAGCGGCCGCGATGGCGGCTCTGCGATGGGCCCGCTGCTCGACAGCGGCCGCTATGGCGGTTTCGCGATGGACTTGTTGATCGGCGAAATGGTCAAGCGCGGCGCCACGCGCGCCGGCATGGAAGCCAAGGTCTTTGGGGGTGGCGCCGTCATCAGCGGCATGAACAGCATCAAAGTGGGCGAACTCAACACCCGCTTCGTGCTGGAGTACCTGCGCACAGAACGTATCGCCGTGGTCAGCAAGGACGTGCTCGACATCCATGCCCGCAAGGTGTGCTTCCTGCCCAACACCGGCAAGGCGATGGTCAAGCGGCTGGCGTCCACCAACACCCAGGCGCTGCTGGCGCAGGAACTGGCGGCCTCCAGGCGGGCCGCGCCAGCCGGCACCAGCGCAGGCAGCGTCGACCTGTTTTGATGGCTTGAACGAGCCCTGAACCTCAGAACCCCCGAACCCCCGACCCCCCGAACCCGGCACTATGGCCCCCCAACCACCCATGAACAAACCCCTGGCCAAGATTCGCGTGGTCGTGGTGGACGACTCGGCGCTGGTGCGCAGCCTGCTGGCCGAGATCATCGACCGCCAGAGCGACATGTGCTGCGTCGGCGTTGCCGCCGACCCCCTCATCGCACGCGACCTGATCCGTGACGTGAACCCCGACGTCATCACGCTGGACGTGGAGATGCCACGCATGGACGGGCTCGAGTTCCTGGGTCGCCTGATGCGCCTGCGGCCGACGCCGGTGGTGATGGTGTCCACGCTCACCGAGCGCGGCGCCGATACGACGCTCAGAGCCCTGGAGCTGGGCGCCGTGGACTTCGTGGCCAAACCCAAGATCGGCGTCAGCGACGGGCTGCGCCAGCTGGGTGCCGACATCACCGAGAAGATCCGCACCGCGGCGCGCGCCCGCGTGCAACGTCTGCCCGCCCCGGCCGCGGTCGCAATGGCCAACCACCCCGCCAGCGCGCAAGGAACAGCGTCTCTGGGCCGGCTGTCGACCGAGAAGCTCATCTTCATCGGCGCCAGCACCGGCGGCACCGAAGCCACGCGCGAACTGCTGCAGGGCTTGCCCGCCGACGCGCCTGCGGTGCTGATCACGCAACACATGCCCCCAGGTTTCACGAAGAGCTATGCCACGCGCCTGAACAGCCTGTGTCGCATGCACGTCTCGGAGGCGGTGGACGGCGAGCGGGTGCTGCCCGGCCACGCCTACGTTGCGCCGGGCGGTCTGCACCTGTCGGTGGCGCGGTCGGGTTCCAACTACGTGGCGCGCGTGCAGGCCGGCGAGCCTGTCAACCGCCACATGCCCAGCGTGGAGGTGCTGTTCGACAGCGCAGCGCGCATCGTGGGCCGCAACGCGCTGGGTGTGACGCTCACCGGGATGGGCGGCGACGGCGCGCGGGCGATGCGCGCGATGCGCGATGCCGGCAGCTGGAACGTGGCACAGGACGAGGCCAGCTGCGTCGTCTTCGGCATGCCGCGCGAAGCCATTGCGCACGGCGCGGCGCACGAGGTGCTGGCGCTCAAGCAGATTGCGCCACGCTTGATCGAATGGCTGCGCGCGCACGCGGGCGCGGCCACGTCACGGGTGTGAAACCGGCTCTCGCAGAGCCGGGTGTGAAACCGGATCCTTCAGAACCGGCATCACGCCCTTGCCGCAGGCGCCAAGAACATCGCCTGCAAATCTGACAGGAAGTCGAAACCCCGGGCCGTGGGCGCCACACGGTCGCTCGCCTGGTCCCATTGCAGCAGGCCGCGCAGGGCAGCCTGCTGCAACGTGGCACGCACGGCAGACAGTGGCAAGCCGGTGCGCTGCGTGAAGTCGGCCAGATCAAAACCTTCGCGCAATCGCAGCGCGTTGATCATGAACTCGAACGGCAGCTCGCGGCGGCTCACCTCGTGCGCGTTGCTCACGGCGTTGCCGGCCAGCGCATGCTGCATGTAGGCAGCAGGCTCACGCCACCGCACCTGGCGCAACACGCGGTGCGGAAAGCTCAGCTTGCCGTGCGCGCCAGCGCCGATGCCCAGATAGTCGCCAAAGCGCCAGTAGTTCAGGTTGTGGCGGCAACGATGCCCAGGCCGCGCAAAGGCGCTGACCTCGTAGCGCTGCAGACCCTGGGCCGCCGTGCGCTCGGTGATGAGGTCCAGCATGTCGCTGGCCGTGTCGTCGTCAGGCAGCGCCGGAGGATGCACCGCAAAGCGCGTGTTGGGCTCGATGGTCAGGTGGTACACCGACAAGTGCGGCGGCGCAAAACCCAGCGCCGTGTCGAGGTCCTGGCGCAGCTGCAGCAAGGTCTGGCCCGGCAGCGCATACATGAGGTCGATGTTGAAGGTGTCGAAGGCCTCGGCGGCCTCGGCCACGGCCGCGCGGGCCTGGTCCGCGCTGTGCACGCGGCCGATGCGGCTCAGTGCGGCGTCGTCAAAACTCTGCACGCCCACCGACAGGCGCGTGACCCCCGCGGCGCGGAAAGCCTTGAAACGCTCACGCTCGAAAGTGCCCGGGTTGGCTTCGAGCGTGATTTCGGCCCCCGGCTCGAGCACCACACGGGCGCGGATGTCGGCCAGCAGGCGGTCGATGGCGGCCGGTGAAAAGAGACTGGGCGTGCCGCCGCCGATGAACACCGTGCTGACGCGACGGCCCCAGAACAACGGCAAAGACGATTCGAGGTCGGCACGCAGCGCGTCCAGGTAGCGCTGCTCCAACGCGGTTTCCAACTGCCCGACACGCGCACCCTGCACGGCGGCCACTTCGTGCGAATTGAAGTCGCAGTAGGGGCACTTCTTCAGGCACCACGGCAGGTGCACATACAGCGACAGCGGCGGCAGCGCCGGCAACTGCAAGGTGCCGGGGCGCAGGTAATGGTCCACGCCCACCGTTGCGGCGGTGTCCACGGCAAGGTTCACAGCAGGGATCACGGGAGGGATCACGGGATCACAGGAGGGACACAGTTGGGATCTCAGCAGGGATCACAGTAGGGATCCCAGCAGGGATCCCGGCAGGGATCCCAGCAGGGCTCAAAGCAGCCACACCGCTTGCAACTGTTGCACCAGCTGCGCCATCGCCCGCGCGCGGTGGCTGTGCCGATTCTTCGTCGCTGCGTCCATCTCGGCCACGGTGCAATCCTGATCGGCAATGAACATCAGCGGGTCATAACCAAAACCCAGTGCGCCGCGCGGCGCCGTCAGTATCTCGCCCGGCCAACGGCCCATGGCCACCAGCGGTTGCGGGTCTTGCGCATGGCGCACGGCCACCAGCGTGCTGACGAAGTGGCCGCGCCGGCTGGCGGCACCTTGCAGCTCGCGCAGCAGGCGCTGGTTGTTGGCGGCGTCCTGCAAGCGGCGACGCGCCTCACGGTCGCCGCTGCTCAGCATCTCGCCGGCATAGTTCGCCGAGATCACGCCCGGTGCGCCAGCCAGCGCGTCCACGCACAGACCCGAGTCGTCGGCCAGCGCTGCGCAGCCGCTGGCCTGCGCGGCGTGGCGCGCCTTGGCCAGTGCGTTTTCGATGAAGGTGAGGTGCGGCTCTTCGGCTTCGCCGATGCCCAGTTCGCCCTGCGCCACCAGCTCCACCGGCAGGCCGCCGAGCATGTCGCGCAGCTCGGCCAACTTCTTGGCATTGTTCGACGCCAGCACCAGACGCAGAGCCGAAGACATCAGCGGGTCTCCAGCGGCGCCGCCAGGGCCTGGCGCTGCAGCGCCACCAGTTCACGGATGCCCTTGTCGGCCAGCGCCAGCAGCTGGTCCATCTCGGCACGCGAAAACGGAGCGCCTTCAGCGGTGCCCTGCACTTCGACGAATCCCCCGGCCGCCGTCATGACCACGTTCATGTCGGTGTCGCAGGCGAAGTCTTCGGTGTATTCCAGGTCCAGCAGCGGCGTGCCCTGCACCACGCCCACCGACACCGCGGCCACGAACTCGAGGATCGGGCTGGCGGCGATGCGGCCCTGGCCGAGCAGCACGCTGACAGCGTCGTGGGCGGCGACGAAGGCACCGGTGATGGCGGCCGTGCGCGTGCCGCCGTCGGCCTGCAACACGTCGCAATCGATCAGGATGCTGCGCTCGCCCAGCGCCTTGAGGTCGAACACCGTGCGCAGGCTGCGGCCGATCAGGCGCTGGATTTCCTGCGTCCGCCCGCTCTGCTTGCCACGCGCGGCTTCACGGTCGCTGCGCGTGTGGGTGCTGCGCGGCAGCATGCCGTACTCGGCCGTGACCCAGCCCTCGCCGCTGCCCCGCTTGTGCGGTGGCACTTTTTCTTCCACCGAGGCGGTGCACAGCACCTGCGTGTGGCCGAAGCTCACCAGCACCGAACCTTCGGCATGGCGGGTGTAGCCGCGCTGCAGCGTGACCGGGCGCAGGGCATCGGGCTGGCGATCAGCGGAACGAACAAAAGTCATGAATTCATCCTAAGTAAATTGTGGAATTGAGCACCCTTCGCACCCGCGCACCCGGTGCCACACAACACCATGGACTGCGTAAAGTCCCGGCGCCGGCGCCAGCACCGTCAGCGGCGCTTTCTGGAACTGCGCTGGATGGCCTCGTTGATCTCGCGGATGCTGCGCTCGATCTCGGCCTCGTCGAGCTCGTCCACCGCGGTACCGCTGCCCAGGCTGGCCTGGATGGTGGATGCGAAGACATCGTCACCCAGCGACTGTGTGGAGATCGCACCGCTGTTGTCGGCCTCTTCGGCGGCCTCCCACTCCACGGCCAGCACGGTCACGTTATCGCAGCGATCGCCGCCCGTGCGCAATGCCAGGTCCACCAGCTCGGGCACGGCGTTGCTGATGGCATCGCGCGAGATCATCTCGGTGATGGTGGCGTCGGGCACCATGCCCCACAAGCCATCGGAACACAGCAGCAGGCGGTCGCCGGGCTTCACCAGCAAAGGGCCCGAGGTGTCGATCACCGGCTTGCCCGGGCTGCCCAGGCAGGTGAACAGCACGTTGCGGTTCACGCGGTCGCCCATCGGCACCACTTGGGACAGGGTGTCCTGCAGTTCGGAGTAGGAATGGTCGCGCGTGCGCGCCACCAGCTTGTCGCCGCGCACCAGATAGAGCCGCGAGTCTCCGCAATGCGCCCAGTAGGCGGCGTTGCCTTGCAGCACGCAGGCCACGACGGTGGTGCGCGGCGTGTCCATCAGCGAACGTTCAGTGGCGTAGCGCAGCAGCTGCTGATGGCCGGCGGTGATGCCGTCGTGCAGGTAGCGCAGCGGCTGCTCCAGCCGCGGCTTGGCCAGGCGTTGAAACATGGCCGACAAGGTTTGCAGCGCCAGCTGCGACGCCACCTCGCCTTCCGGGTGGCCGCCCATGCCGTCGGCCAGCGCAAACAAACCCGCATCGCGCGTGTAGCAATAGCCCATACGGTCTTCGTTCTTCTCGCGGCCGCCCCTGCGGCTGGTCTGGTAGACGGAAAAACGCATCAACCGCCCCTTGCAGACGACGCGACCGCTGTACAGGCCGACAGCAGCGCAAATGCTGCAGCAAAACCGCAAACAGCAATCAAGTCTTGGCCCCGGTTTTCAAAGTCTCCAACTGTAGCTTCAGCCGTTCGCTGAAACTCAGCTTGGTGTAACGACGTTCGGTCTCGCGGGCCAGCTCCTTTTGCAGCGCAAACACACTTTGCGGACGCGCCAGCGGGTCCAGCGCCATGCACCACTCGGTTACCTCGATGAGATTGTCGGAGTACACATTGCGCAGCCGCGACAGGCTCAGCCCGAGGCGGTCTTTCTCCAGCCGCTGTGGCGCATCGTTCGGCGGGTAGCCCTGCATGCAGGCGTAGATGCAGGCACCGATGGCGTAGATGTCGGTCCAGGGCCCCAGTGTGCCGTCGCGGCGGTACATCTCGGGCGCGGCGAAGCCGGGCGTGTACATCGGGCGGATGAAGTTGCCTTCCTTGCTCAGCACCTCGCGCGCGGCGCCGAAGTCCAGCATCACGGCCTTGTTGTCATTCGTCACGAACACGTTCGCGGGCTTGATGTCCAGGTGCAGCATCTTGTGCTGGTGCACGATGCGCAGGCCGCGCAGGATCTCGTCGAACAGGCTGCGGATGCTGCTCTCGCGGAACACCTTGTCACGCTTGAGGTCGCGCGCGGTAACGATGAAATCCTGCAGCGTGTCGCCCTGCAGGTAGTTCATCACCATGTAGACGGTTTCGTTCTCTCGAAAGAAGTTCAGCACGCTGACCACGCTGGGGTGGCTGATCTGTGCCAGCGAGCGGCCTTCTTCGAAGAAACTCTTCAGGCCCAGGCGGTACAGGGGCTGCTTGTCAGGCTTGACACGGGGTGTCAACTCGCCTGTGGAGCGCTCGGCCAGTGAAGCCGGGAGATACTCCTTCACCGCCACCTGCTGCTGGCCTTCGCCCTCGGCCAGGTAGACGACGCCAAAACCACCGGCGGCCAGCTTCTTGACGATGGTGTAGCCCCCGACCACGGTGCCTGAGGGCAACGGCGCTGGTTTGGGCTTTGACATAATGGAATGCGACTTTTTCGGCGGTGCAGCAATGACGGTTTATAGCATGACGGGGTACGCCAGCGCGGCCTCCGAAAGTACGGCAGCGCCATCGGCCGTGACCGTCGAAGCGCGGTCCGTCAACGGTCGCTTTCTCGACCTGGCGCTGCGCCTGCCCGACGAAGTGCGCGGCCTCGAACCGGCACTGCGCGAGCTGCTGACGGCCAGCTTCAAACGCGGCAAGATCGAGCTGCGCGTGGCCACCGCGCGCGAGGCCGACAGTGCGGTGTCGATGCCCAGTCCAGAGCAGTTCAACCGGCTGCTGCACGTGCAGGGATCGGTGCAAGGCTGGATGCCCCAGGCCAGGGCCTTGTCGGTGAACGAGGTGTTGCAGTGGTGC
>JBBQMM010000062.1:0-13478 GCA_038328935.1 Burkholderiales bacterium | reverse complement strand
GACGACGGTCAAGGCCAGCGGCGGCACCATCGCCAGGTAGACGATCCACTCCGGGAAGCCCAGCATCATCGAGCCCGAGCCGCTTTTCCACGCGTTCAGGCCACCCAGTGTGGTGCGCCAGGTCATCAGCGCCATGGCCAGCGCCAACAGCGCCGCGCCCAGGCGGTCGAGGTTGTTCTGGGTGGCGGCCGATGCCTTGTTGGTGAAGAAGTCGACGATGATGTTGCCGCGCCGGTACTGGCACCAGGGCAGGAACAGCGCCACCGCTGCACCGGCTGCAGAAGCCGACAGTTCAAAGTCGCCCGTGATGGTCCAGCCGCTGGTGTTGCGGCCGATGACGCTGACGCAGGTCATCAGCGTGATCACGGTGAGCAGCAGCCCCGCCAGGATGGCGCAGCCCTTGGCCCCTGTTTCCAACCACCGCATGCCGAACTCCTGGCCCATGGACGAGGAATGCATTGTCGCGGTGCGCAAGCGCTGGGGCGCCTCAGGGCTTGCCTGGGGTTTGCTCCCCTTAGCTGCCAGTGAGAGGGAGCAAGGCCGGGGGTTGGCTCCCTCTCCCTTCCAGGGAGAGGGCTGGGGTGAGGGTAGATGCTGGCAAGAGGCACATCACTTGTTGGCCAAGATTGACCCTCACCCCTACCCTCTCCCTGAAAGGGAGAGCGGGCAAGGCGGGGGGTTGGCTCCCTCTCCCTTCCAGGGAGAGGGCTGGGGTGAGGGTAGATGCTGGCAAGGCACATCACTTGTTGGCCAAGATTGACCCTCACCCCTGGAGCAAGACCGAATCCCTGCTCTCTTCCTGAAAGGGAGAGGGAGCGAGACTGAATCCCTACCCTCTCCCTGAAAGGGACAGGGAGCAAGACTGAGCCCTTTCAGTAGCGACCGAAATACTCCCGCCGCAGCCAGCCGGGCAAATCCGCAGCCGCCGCCGCGCGGGCTGTTTCCTGGCGCTTGATGGTGTCGAACAGTCGCGCCATCGGCTCGCCCAGCCCGCGCTGCATCACGGCATCGTCGGCCAGCGCATCCAGGGCTTCGCCCAGCGTCGAGGGCAGGGCCGGCAGGCCGCTCTCGTAGGGCGATGTCGTGGCGGCGCCGGGTTCGAGTCTGTGGTCCACGCCGTCCAGGCCTGCGAAGACCTGCGCGGCCATGTACAGGTAGGGGTTGGCCAGCGGCTCGCCGACGCGGTTTTCTATGCGCGTGGCCGCGTCTCCCGGGCCGCCCACCACGCGCAGCATGGCGCCGCGGTTGTCCAGACCCCAGACGGCCGCCTGCGGCGCCATCACGCTGCCCTGGTAGCGGCCATAGGCCAGCAGCGTGGGCGCGCACAGGGCCGTCATGCCGCGCGCATGGTGCAGCAGGCCTGCCAGCCAGTGCGCGCCGGTGTCGCTGAGCGTGTGCCGTGCTTGCCGCGCCTGCCCGATGGAGGCGTGACTTTCTTCGCGCGCGAAGACGTTGCGGCCCTCGGCATCGGCCAGCGACTGGTGCAGGTGCCAACCGCTGGCAATGCTGTTCGGCAGCGGCGGCCGAGACACAAAACTGGCGTGGTAGCCCGCGCGGCGCAGCGCCTGGCGCAGGCCGTTGCGCAACATCAGCATCTGGTCGGCGGCGGTGAGCGCGTCGACGGCATCGAACACGGCCTCGAACTGGCTCGGGCCGAGTTCGACTTCCAGCGAACGCAGCGGCAGCCCAAGGCCGCAAGCGGTATGGCGCACGATGGCCAGCGCTTCGTCAGCCATGTCGGCCCAGTTGTCGGACAGCAGGTTGTAGCCGGGGTGCAGCAGGCTCACCGTGGGCGGCTCTGCGGGCCAGTCGGCGTTTTCAGCGGCCAGTTGCGCGTCGACGATGCGGTGGATGTGGAACTCCACTTCCAGACCGCAGCGCAGTTGCCAGCCGCGCTGTTGCAGCAGCGCCAGCGCGCGCTGCAACACGTGGCGCGGGTCGATGGCTACCGGATCGCCTGCGGCCGTCACCGCGTCGGCGCGCACCCAGGCGGTGTGGGGCGCCCAGGGCAGGGTGGTCAGTGTCGACGGGTCGGGCAGCAGGAACAGGTTGCTGGCGCCTTGCAGGCCCGCCATCGCCGGCACGGCGCCAGGCTCGAAGACCTTGAAAGCGGTGCGGTCCGAGGTGTCCTTCATCAACACCGTGCTGACCAGGCCGACGCCTTCTTCGAACGCTGCCGCCAGCGGCGCGGTGCCACCCTGGGTGACCAGTGACTTGCTGCGGTAGGTGCCGTGCAGGTCGCCCCACACCACGCGCACGGTGTGCACACCTTGGTCTTGCACCCGTTGCAACGCGGCCTGCACGGCGGTTTGCCGCTGCGGCCCTTGCAGGCCGGCCAGGGCCGCCAGTGCAGGGGCTCGCGTCGTGCCCTTGGTCATGCTGTGGGGGATGCTGCTGAAGCGTGGGCCTGCAGCCAGGGTGCCTGCTGGCGCCGGGCTGTGCAGGCGTCGCGCCAGGTGCGGTCCCAGTGCTGCGCTGGCGCGATGCAGTCCATGGTGTCGGGGCCGGTGCGGGCGGCGGCCTGTTCGGCGGTCAACACAAAGGGTGGCGTGCCACCGGCCTGCACGGTGTCGATGGCCTGACGCAGCAGGCGCCGCCAGGCCATGATGGCCTTGTCGCTTTGCCCCAGGTGTTCACGCGTGCGGTCCTGGATGGCGCCCATGCTTTCCACGGCCCACTGGTCGTGCAGGTTGATGTCGTCTTCGCCCATGCCCAGGAAGGTTTTGCTGCGCTGCTCTTCGGGCTTGAAGTTCCAGTTCGTGTGGCGGCCGTTCTTGGGCACATAACCAGGCAGTGACATATGCGCCAGGCGCTGCTCACGCATGGTTTCGCGGTCCAGTGGTTCGGCGTAGCTGGTGAAGAAGCTGTACCAATAGGTGTGCGTATCGTCCACCGGCACATGCAGCTGCGTGATGGTGATGGTGGGCGAGAGCGGAATCACGAAGGTGTGCGGGAACGCCGCGTGCGTGACGCGCACATGCGTGAGGGCATCGGTCATCACACGCAGCGTGGTCAGACGCATCAGGCCTTCGGCGCTGTCTTCCAGTCGGATCTCGGGGCTGCAGAACTCGCGCATCACACGCGTCATTGGCCAGCGCTGGCCGTCGACTGCGCCCACGCTTTCGGCACGGAACTGGCGGCCGTAGTTTTGACGATCAACCACGCCGTCCAGCGGCGCGTCTTCCAGGTAGCGGTGCAGGAAGCTGGGGTGCGCCGGGTCGATGCCCACTTCCATGGCCTGCAGCCAGTTGCAGTGCCACTGCCCTTTGAAGGCGAAGCTGTGGCTGGCCGGCGCGGTGAAGGCGTCGAAGGCCGGCAGCGCGGGCAGCGGCTGCCCTTCTGGCCCCAGGTAGGCCCAGATGACGCCGCTGCGCACCTGCACCGGGTAGCTGCGCTGGCGCACGCGCTCGCACAGCCGGCTGGGCATGCCGTTGACGACGGGCTCGGCCGGTGTTTCCAGGCAACGGCCGTCGGCGGCGAACTTCCAGCCGTGGAAAGGGCAGCGGATGCCATCGCCTTCGAAGCGCGCGAAAGAAAGGTCGGCGCCGCGGTGCGGGCAGTCGCGGTCCAGCAGGCCCCACTGGCCTTGTTCGTCCTTGAACAAGACGAGGTCTTGCCCGAGCAGCCGCACGGCCTTCAGCGGCCGATGTTCCATGCCCGGGTCCAGGCGCGGATTGAATTCGTCGAGCAGCGCGGCCGGCTGCCAATAGCGACGCATCAGCTCGCCGCAGGGGGTACCGGGGCCGATGCGGGTGAGGCGTTCGTTCAGTTCGGCTTGCATGCTTTTGCCCGCGGTTCGTCGATAGGGAAGGCAGTCTAGCTTCAGCATCTCGGGTTGAGCTGTTTGATGAGCTGCTTAATCAGCTGGTGGCTGGGCTGCATGCCGGGCTGCCCGGGCTTGCCGCGACAATGCGGCGCACCCTCAGCGACCGCAATCTCAAGCCCATGACCCCGCTCCAGCAACGCAGCATCGGCCCCTTCCAGACGCCCGCCATCGGCTTGGGCTGCATGAACCTGAGCCACGCCTATGGCCAGCCGCCGTCGGCTGCACAGGGCGAAGCGGTGCTGCGCGCGGCCTTCGACGCCGGGGTGCGCCTCTTCGACACCGCCGCGCTGTACGGCTTTGGCGCCAATGAAACGCTGCTTGGCCGCGTGCTGAAAGATCATCGCAGCCAGATCGTGTTGTGCAGCAAGGGCGGCATGGCGGGTGCCACGCAGCCCGACGGCAGCGTGAAGCGCGTCATCGACGGCCGCCCGGAAGCCATCCGCCGCCACTGCGAAGACAGCCTCAGGCGGCTCGACACCGACGTCATCGACCTCTACTACCTTCACCGCTGGCACAAGCTGGGCGCTGACGCGGTGCCCATCGAAGACAGCGTGGGTGAACTGGCGCGTCTGGTGCAAGACGGCAAGGTGCGCAGCATCGGGCTCAGCGAGGTGTCGGCCGCCACGCTGCGGCGCGCCCATGCGGTGCACCCGATTGCCGCGGTACAGACCGAGTATTCGCTGTGGACGCGCAACCCCGAGATTGCCGTGCTGCAGACCTGCAAAGAGCTGGGTGCGGCCTTTGTCGCCTTCAGCCCGGTGGCGCGCGGCTTCCTCACCGACAGCCCGCCCGACGCAGCAGCCTTCGACGCCAGGGACATCCGCAACGGCATGCCGCGTTTTGCCGCGGGCAACTACGCCGCCAACCTGGCCCTGCTGGCGGGCGTGCGCGCGCTGGCCACCGAGGCCGGTTGCACCGTGGCGCAGCTGGCGCTGGCCTGGCTGCTTGCACGCGGCGAGCATGTGCTGCCGATACCCGGCACCACCAGCGTGGCGCATGCGCTGGAGAACTTTGCGGCGCTGCAGGTGGTGTTGTCGTCGGCGCAACTGTCGCGGCTGGATTCCCTGATCAACGACCGTACGGTGCGCGGTCGTCGCTACGGCGCCCAGGCCAGCAGCGAGGTGGATACCGAAAGCTCGGACCCGCCTTGACAGTTGTCTATGATTCCAGCAACATAGAATCATGGAAGAAAAAACCGCTGTTGCCTCCCTCGCTGCGCTGGCCCAGGGCATGCGACTGCGCATCTTTCGCGTTCTTGTCGGCGCTGCGCCTCTGGGCATGACGCCTGGCGAGTTGTCCGCCACGCTGGACGTGCCCGGATCGACGCTGTCTTTCCATTTGAAAGAACTGATGCATGCGGGCCTGGTGACGCAGCAGCGCGAGGGCCGCAACCTCATTTACCGCCCGGCCATCGAGCAGATGAACGAACTGCTCGCCTACCTCACCGCGCACTGCTGCCAGGGCGCGGGCTGCGAGGTCGTTTCGGCTCCTGCCTGCAAGCCGACCGACAAGCCGACCGACAAGTCGACCAGCAAGCCGACCGACAAGCCGACCAGCAAGCCGACCAGCAAGCCGACCAGCAAGCCGACCAGCAAGCCGATCAGCAAGCCGATCAGCGTGCCGATCAAGTCTTCAACCTCATGCCGCTGAGCAAACCCATGAGCGACAAGGTCTACAACGTTCTCTTCATCTGCACCGGCAATTCCGCCCGTTCCATCCTCGCCGAGGGGCTGATGAACCATCTGGGCGCCGGGCGGTTCAGAGCCTGGTCAGCGGGCAGCCATCCCAGCGGGACGGTCAATCCCTTCGCGCTGCAGACCCTGGCCACCTGGCGCGTGCCGACGGATGGGTTCCGCAGCAAGAGCTGGGACGAGTTCGCGCAGCCGGGCGCACCCAGGCTCGACTTCGCATTCACGGTCTGCGACAAAGCAGCCGGCGAGGCCTGCCCCGTCTGGGCCGGCCAGCCGATGACTGCCCACTGGGGTGTTCCGGATGCGGCGGCCGTCGAGGGCACCGATGCTCAAAAGGCCAGGGCTTTCATGGCCACGGCCATCACGCTGAAGCGCCGCATCGAGCTGATGTTGGCGCTGCCCCTGCAGTCACTGGTCGGCATGGCGCTGCAGCGGGAGATCGACCTGATCGGCAAGACAGGGGCGTGAAACGGTGGCCTGAAACGGTGGCCTGAAACGGTGGCCTGAAACGATGGCCTGAAACGGTGGCCTGAAACGATGGCCTGAAACGATGACGAGCCACGATCTCGTTCTCTGTACCCCTGTTTGAGTGCACCGCCTTTGTCAGTCGCCAGCACCGTCGTTCCCGCACCCGCCGCAGCGCCCGCGTCGATGAGCGTCTTCGAGCGCTACCTCACGGTCTGGGTGTTCTTGTGCATCGTCGTCGGCATCGCACTCGGCCAGATGCTGCCCGGGCCGTTCCAGGCCATCGGCCGCATGGAAGTCGCCAAGGTCAACCTGCCAGTCGGTCTGCTGATCTGGGTGATGATCATCCCGATGCTGCTGAAGGTCGACTTCGCGTCGCTGTCGCAGGTCAAGCAGCACTGGCGCGGCATCGGCGTCACGCTGTTCGTGAACTGGGCCGTCAAGCCCTTCTCGATGGCGCTGCTGGGCTGGCTCTTCATCCGCCACGTGTTCGCGCCGTACCTTCCTGCCGGCCAGGCCGACAGCTACATCGCCGGCCTCATCCTGCTCGCCGCCGCGCCCTGCACGGCGATGGTGTTCGTCTGGAGCCGGCTCACCGGCGGACATCCGCTGTTCACGTTGTCTCAGGTGGCGCTGAACGACACCATCATGGTGTTTGCCTTCGCGCCCCTCGTGGCGCTGCTGCTGGGCCTGTCGTCGATCATCGTGCCGTGGGACACGCTGATCACCTCGGTGGTGCTCTACATCGTGATCCCGGTCGTCATCGCGCAGCTATGGCGCCGGGCGTTGCTCGGGCGCGGGCAGCCGGCCTTCGACGCCGCGCTGGCAAAGATCGGTCCGTGGTCGATCACCGCGTTGCTCGCCACGCTGGTGCTGCTGTTCGCCTTTCAGGGCAAGGCCATCATCGAGCAGCCGCTGGTCATCGCGATGCTGGCGGTGCCGATCCTGATCCAGGTGCTCTTCAATTCGGGCCTGGCCTATTGGCTGAACCGCCGCCTGGGCGAGTCGCACAGCGTGGCTTGCCCGTCGGCGTTGATCGGCGCCAGCAACTTCTTTGAGCTGGCCGTGGCGGCGGCGATCAGCCTGTTCGGTTTCGAATCAGGGGCCGCGTTGGCGACTGTGGTCGGCGTGCTGATCGAAGTGCCGGTGATGCTGCTGGTCGTGAAGATGGTCAATGTCAGCAAGGGCTGGTATGAAGCCGGGCAGACCGCGCGTTCGAAGACATGAGCGAAGCGACCATCACGATCTTTCACAACCCGGCCAGCCAGCGCAGGCGGGCAGCTCGGTCAAGGCAGAATGGACTGCATGGAAGGGCGAGCTGCAAAAGGCCCCGTTGACGGCGGACGGTGCCGCAGGCTCGACGACCGATCCATGAATCCGGTGTGCGGTGCACCTTCTGACGGAGACGGGTTTTGGAAGACATCAGGGCCTGGGTGGGACGCAGCGAGACGGTTCACGACACGATAGGGCCGACGCCGGTGGCCGCGTTGGCGGCCACGCTGGACCACCCGGTCTTGCCCTCCGCCGCCGCCACTGCCCCCGCCACCGGCACGCCGCTGCCGCCACTGTGGCACTGGCTGTACTTCCTGCCGCTGCACCGTCAAAGCGAAATCGGCGCCGACGGCCATGCCCGACGTGGCGGTTTCCTGCCACCGGTGCCGCTGCCACGGCGCATGTGGGCGGGCAGCCAGTTCGAGTTCCGCGCGCCCATCCGCATGGGTGATGCGGTGGCGCGCACCAGCACCATTGCCGACGTGACGCAGAAGGTCGGCCGTACGGGCTCGCTGGTGTTCGTGAAGGTACGGCATGAGCTGCGCTGCAACGGTGCTGCCGAGCCGGCACTGGTGGAGTTACACGACATCGTCTACCGCGATGCCAGGCAGCCCGGCGATGTCGAGCCCCCGCCAGTGGCCGCGCCCGCCGGTGCCGCGTGGCAGCGTACCGTGGTGCCCGACGACGTGCTGTTGTTCCGCTACAGCGCGCTCACCTTCAACGGCCACCGCATCCACTACGACCGCCGGTACGTCACCGAGGTGGAAGGCTATCCGGGCCTCGTCGTGCACGGCCCGCTGCTAGCCACGCTGCTGATGGACCTGCTGCACCGCCAGGCGCCCGGCGCCGAGGTGGCGTCGTTCAAGTTCAAGGCCGTGCGGCCCACCTTCGATCTCGACCCTTTCAAGCTGAACGGCCAGCGCGACGGCAACACCGTCAAGCTCTGGGCGCAAGACCATGAAGGCTGGCTGACGATGGATGCAGTGGCCACGCTGCGATGAGCTCTTTGGGTATGGCTGCCGCTTGCTGCAAAGCAGTGTTGAACAGTCAACAGAGGCCCAGCCCATGCAGCCGCTGAAGGGCCTGACCGTGGTCACGCTGGAGCATGCCATTGCCGCACCTTTTGCCACCCGCCAGCTGGCCGACCTGGGTGCGCGCGTGATCAAGATCGAGCGCCCGGGAGTGGGCGACTTCGCGCGTGGCTACGACCAGCGCGTGCGCGGCCTGGCCTCGCATTTCGTCTGGGCCAACCGCAGCAAGGAGAGCCTGACGCTCGACCTCAAGCACCCACGCGCCGCCGAGCTGCTGCTGCAGTTGATCGTCAGCAAGGCCGACTGCGTGGTGCAGAACCTGGCGCCGGGCGCCGCGGCGCGGCTGGGGGTTTCGTATGAGGCACTGAAAGAGCGCCGCCCCGACCTCATCGTCTGCGACATCTCGGGCTACGGAGACGACCCAGTCAGCCCGGGCCCTTACCGCGACAAGAAGGCCTACGACCTGCTGATCCAGAGCGAGAGTGGCTTTGTCAGCATCACCGGCACGCCCGACGAGCCCAGCAAGGCGGGGCTGTCGATTGCCGACATCGCCGCCGGTATGTACGCCTACAGCAACATCCTGGCTGCGCTGCTGCAAAGGAATATCGATGGCCAAGGCCGCCGCATCGACCTGAGCATGCTGGAAGCGATGGCCGAATGGATGGGCTACCCGATGTACTACGCCTTCGACGGCGCCCAGCCGCCGCCGCGCGCCGGCGCCGCACATGCCACCATCTATCCCTATGGCCCCTTTCCCTGCGGCGACGGCAAGACCGTGATGCTGGGCCTGCAGAACGAACGTGAATGGCAGCTGTTCTGCAACGTGGTGCTGCAGCAGCCGGCACTGGCGCAGGACGAACGTTTCAAGGGCAACGCGCAACGCAGCGCGCACCGCGAAGCGCTGCGCGCACTGATCGTGCAGGCTTTTGCCGCCCTGACTTACCCGCAAGTGGTGCAGCGTCTGGAGGCGGCGCAAATTGCCAACGCCGAGCTGCGCGACATGGCCGGCCTGTGGCAGCACGAACAGCTGGCTGCGCGCGGCCGCTGGCGCCAGGTGGACACGTCGGCCGGCCCCGTGCCGGCGCTGCTGCCTCCGGGCAGCTGGACCGACGGCGACCCGCAGTTGCAAGCCGTGCCCGCCGTGGGCCAGCACACCGATGCGCTGCTGGCCGAATTGGGCGTCAGCACGCGGGAGATTGCCGAACTGCGCGCCGCAGCGGTCATTTGAGCGTCGGCACACCGTCATGAACGCGTTTGGCCAAGGCGCTGGCAGTGCCGGTGCTTCTTCAACCGCCTTACACCCCGCCACCAGCAGGAGCGCCTCATGGCCGCCAGCATCATCGACAGCAGCATCTTCCAGGGCATCTTCAGCAGCGATGCCATGCGTGCCGTGTGGAGCGACGAAAACCGCACCACGCAGTACCTCGCCATCGAACGCGCGCTGGCCATCGTGCAGGCGCGGCTCGGGTTGATTCCACAGGAAGCAGCCGACGAGATCGTCAGCCATTGCCACCTCGATCAAATCGACATGGCGCGCCTGCGCCAGCAGACCGAACGCATCGGTTACCCCATCCTGGGTGTGGTGACGCAGATCAACCAGCTGTGCCGCGACAAACTGGGCGAGTACGTGCACTGGGGCGCCACCACGCAGGACATCACCGACACCGCCACCGTGCTGCAGATACGGCAGGCGCTGGAGCTGGTGGAGGCCGACCTCAAGCGACTGGCCAGCGCCCTGGCCAGACAAGCGAAAGAGCACCGCCTGACGCCGGTGATCGGCCGCAGCAACCTGCAGCAGGCCATTCCCGTGACCTTCGGCTACAAGATGGCGGGCATCTTGAGCGCCGTGCAGCGCCATCAAGAGCGGCTGCAGCAATTGAGGGCGCGTGTGCTGGTGGGCGAATTTGCGGGTGCTGCAGGCACGCTGGCGTCGCTTGAAACCGGCGCGCTGGAAACCCAGGCCGGGCTGTGCGCTGAGCTGGGCCTGCAGCAGCCGGTGATTGCCTGGCACACCATCCGCGACAACATTGCCGAGTGCGGCACCTTTCTGGGCCTGTTGGGGGGCACGCTGGGCAAGCTGAGCATGGACGTGAAGCTGATGATGCAGACCGAAGTGGCAGAGGTGTTCGAGCCCTACCACCACGGCCGCGGCAGCAGCAGCACCATGCCGCAGAAGAGAAACCCCATCGCCAGCTGCTACATCCACGCCGCCATCAGCGTGGTGCGCCAGCACAGCGCCGCACTGTTGGACGCCATGGTGGCCGACCATGAACGCTCCACCGGCCCGTGGGAGATCGAATGGATCGTGCTGCCCGAAGCCTTCTGCCTGATGGCCGGCGCGCTGAAGCAGAGCATCGCCGTCGTCGAGGGCCTGCAGGTCGACGCCGCTGCCATGCGCCGCAACATCGACATGACCCAGGGCCTGGTGATGAGCGAAGCGGTGATGATGGGCCTGGGCAAACACATCGGCCGCGAATACGCGCACGACCTGGTGTACGACCTGTGCCGTGAAGCGCTGGCCAGGAAACTGCCGCTGCTGGAGCTGCTGGTGGCGCACCCGGAGATCAACAAACACGTGGACCGCCCGAGCCTGCAGGCGATGCTGGACCCGGCCAACTACCTGGGTCAGAGCGGCGCGATGGTGGACCGCGTGCTGGCGCGCATGGTGGGCTGAAGGGCGGTCTGCGCGCGCAGGGCGCATGATGCGGTTCCAACACACTCAGGAGATAGCAGATGAGCAAGGGCAAGAACGGCAAGGAAGCCAAGAAACCGAAGAAGCAGCACGTCCCCAACCCGCCCGGGTTGCCCGCCAGTCTGGCGGCAGTGGGCACAGCGCCACCGCGGCCCAAGAAGAAGTAGGCACACGGATGGCGGCGGGGGGCGCCCGGCCCCGCCGCCAGTCCCGAAGTCCGGGTCTTGCCACGCGGGTTGGTTGCGCTCGTGTGAACAGCAGCCGACATCGGCCGGTCAGGCCTGCCGCACGCTTGCTGGGGGTTCTGGCGGCGGTCTGGATGCGCCGCCTAGAATCGGCTGCCGCGGTTGCAGCGTGTGCGCTGCTCGACATTGCAAGCGGCGCGCCGGCCATCGCCGCACTTGCTCTTCGACAACCAACGGAAAGTCTGGACTTCATGATCGCTGTCAGGCCCGGGCACCATCGGGCGGTGCAGGCATCGAGGCCATGGCTTCCCGGCTTGATGCGCAAGGCCTCGCGCAGCATCTCCCGCAAGGTCCCGGTCTGTGCTTCGGTCGACAACTTGGTGATTGTCCCGGTCAGCGCCTCTCCCGTGCGCTCAACGCTGTGGGCTGCCGTGCTGGCCGTGTTGGGGGCACTGGTGGCCGTGCCGGTCGGCGCTGCCCCGGCGTTGTCGGGCGAGGCAGCCTTCTCCTACACCACGGTGCAGGGCGACACGTTGATCGGATTGGGGCGGCGCTTTCTGGTCGACCCCGCGCAGTGGCCCGAGCTGGCGCGCTTGAACAGCGTGCGCCAGCCCAACCGCATGCCGCGCGGCGCGGTGCTGCGCATACCGCTGCGGCTGATGGCGACCGAGTCCGCGCCGGCGCTCGTCACGGCGGTCAGCGGTGATGCACGCGCCGCTGGCAAGGCCGGTGAGGCACCGCTGGTGGCCGGTCAATCGGTGCCCGAGGGCAGCGAGTTGCGCACCGGCGAAGGCAACATCACGGTGCGGCTGGTGGACGGCACCGTGCTGCGCCTGCGTGCGGCCAGCCGCTTGCAGATTGAAGAATCCAACCGCGTGCCGCGCGCTGGCGTGGTGCGCTCGGGCGTGGTGCTGCAGCAAGGCCAGATCGAGGTGCAGGCGCGCCCGGCAGCTGCCGGGCAGCCGGGGTTTCGGGTCGGCACGCCGCAGGGCGTGCTGGGGGTGCGTGGCACCGAATTCCGTGTCAGTGCGCAGGCAGCGCCCGGGCTGACGCGCGGCGAGGTGCTGGAAGGTGCCGTGGCGGCCAGCGGCGCCGCGGCCCAGCCGGCGCAGCTGGTGAAGGCCGGCTTTGGTGTGGTGGTGGACAGCGCCGGCCGCGTGGCGCCGCCGGTGCCCCTGCTGCCTGCGCCCAACCTGGCGCAATTGCCTGCCTTGCAAGAGCGGCCGCTGGTGCGCTTCTCGCTGCCCGCGGTGGCCGCAGCCATCGGCTTTCGGGCCCAGGTGTCGCGCGACGCCAGCTTCGAGCAGGTGCTGACCGAGGTGCTGACGGAGGTGCAGACGGAGGTGCAGACCGGGGTGAAGACCGATGTGAAGGCGGCATCGAGCGAGTTGCGCATAGCCGACCTGCCCGATGGCGACTATGTGCTGCGCGTGCGCGCTGTCGACGCCAGCGGCCTGCAAGGCCTGGACAGCGATCACCGCTTCCGCCTGAAAGCGCGCCCCGAGCCGCCGCTGCCGCAAGCGCCGGCACCGCGCGCGGTGGTTACGGGCGACCGTGTCGAGCTGGCGTGGACCTCGAACCCCGACGCGCGCAGCTACCGGCTGCAGCTGTCGCGCAGCAACGACTTCAGTGCGCCGCTGCGTGATCTGCCGGGCCAACCTGCGGGCACGCTGGCGCTGGCGGGCCTGGCGCCGGGCAACTATTTCTGGCGTCTGGCCAGCGAGCGCAGCGCTGCCGATCAGGGCCCGTTCGGCGCCGTCAGCCAGTTTGAAATGCGGCTGCTGCCGCCAGCGCCGGGTGCGCCGCAGGTGGGTGTGGGTGATCAGGGCCTGCGCCTGGCCTGGGAGGGCACACCGGGCCAGACCTTCGAGCTGCAACTGGCGCGTGACCGGGCCTTCACCACGGTCGTCCTGCAGCGCAGCACCGACACCCCTGCGCTCGACGTGCCCTTGCCCGGCAGCGGCCGCTTTTTCGTGCGCGTTCGTGCACGCGATGCCGACGGCTACATCGGGCCCTATTCCACGCCGCAGCAGTTCGACATCCCGAACTGTCTGCGAGACGCCAGCGGTGCCTGTGTGAAGGCCGATGGTCAGCCCGTGATCATCGGACCGTGAGTGCGCTGCGGCGCGCCTGGGGCCGGCTGAACGCGCAGCGCGACGACTGGACGGTTGCGCTGCTGCTGGCCGCACTGGCCGCGGTGCTGGCCGTCACCGGCTGGACCTGGCGCGCCGACCGCCTGGTCTACGACTTCGGGCTCGCTGCATCCAGCCACCCGCAGCCGCCGGGCATCGTCATCGTGGCCATCGACGAAGCCAG
>JBBQMM010000061.1:0-13536 GCA_038328935.1 Burkholderiales bacterium | reverse complement strand
CCGGGCAAACCCGCGAGCACCAGTTCGCCGGCCTGCCCCACTGCCAGCGGGCCGATGTCGCGCTCATCGACTTGCAGCACGACACGAAAGGCGTCCAGCGGCGCCACTTCGAACAACACTTTGCCCTGCTCCACGGGAGAGCCGATGAGCTGGCGCAAGTCGCCCGACACGACCACACCATCCACCGCTGCAACCAACTGCGCACGCTGCAACCGTTCACCGGCCAGGGCCTCCTGTGCTGCAGCCTGTTCGACCTGCGCGGCCAGCACGCTGGCCGCAGCGCGGTCGTGTTGCGCCTGGGCTTGACGGAGCTTGCGCAGCATCTGTTCCCGCTCGGAGCGCCAGCGCGCCTGCTCCAGGGCCAGGTCGCGGTCGTCCAGCCGTGCCAGCAACTGGCCTTGGCGAACGGTGTCGCCAGCACGCACCAGGCTCTCGGCGACAAAGCCTTCAAAAGGAGCGACCGTGGCACGCAGCGCAGCCCCTTCAACCACGGTCTTGGCCGAGACGCGGTAGTCGACGCGCGCAAAGACCAGCACGGCCAGCAGCACCAAGCCCACGGCACCCAGCAATTTCGCGCCCGGGTGATGCGGTCCGAGCAAAGCCGCTGCACCTTCGCGCACACGGTCGGCACCGCGGCGCCACAAACCCCGCTCGTCGCTGCGACGCAGTGCCAGCAGCGCACCCAGCAGTTCACCGATGACGCGGCAAGCCTGCAGCTCATCGGCGTCGGCCCGCGGACCCTGATGGCGCTCGAAACACAGCACGCCGGTTGCACGGCCCTGGGCCATCAGCGGCACGGACCACGCCACTGAAGCATCACCCGATGCGCCATCGGCTGCAGCGCGCGCAAGCTGGGCATGGGCTGCGTTGAGCAGGTTCTCGTCTCCGACGCCCGGGTGCTGCACGGCCAAGCCCAGGTCCAACGTCTCGTTCATGGCTTCGACGGTATGGCGGTGGATGTCGGCACGCGCATCGAAGGTCGCGCTGTTCGACACCGCGGCCAGCGCGATCTCGCCGTGCGTCTCGAAACCCAGGCTGACACGGTCGCAGACCAGGCGCTGCGCAAGAAAGGTGACCAAGGCCATCGCTGCGCGGCGGGAATCGGTTTCTTGCAGCACCGCTGCCATCGCCGTATTGGCCAGCGTGACATGAGACAAGCGGCGGTCGGTCGCCTGCAGTGTTTGTTGACGAAACAGGTCAACCAACCAGGCACTGGCCCAGTGCACCTGGCGCAGCGCCTGCTTGAGCTGCGCCGGTGCCCGTGCCCGCACGAGCAACACCACGGCGCCCTTCAGCGCGCCGTCGATCTCCACGGGATAGGCGATGCAGGCGCCGGCCGCCGTGCTGTCTGCCGTGCCGTCGGCCGATCCGTCCGCCGCCAACACCAGTCCACGACGTTCTTGCAAGGCTTGCTGCGCGGCTGCTCCGAGCCGGGACAAGTCCTGCCCCGCATTGGGCCAGACCGCTGCGGGTGTAAAGGTATCGGCTTCAAGCGAGGCCAACAGCAGCAGTCCGTTTTGCACCTCGCCGACTTGCTGGCACAAGATGGCCAACCAGCGGCCGAGCATCTGCTCCCTTGAGGTGGACTGAACAAAACCGGCCCAGTCTGCACCTGAGAGGCTGCCTGCATCGGACAAGGTCATGGTGTGTGACCGCTCGACCACAGCGGCGACGGGGCGGGGAATCGGTGGCGGTACTGCATTTCGGCTAGTTTGTAGCGGCGAGCACCAATCGGCAACAGATTAGACGGGTCAGGTGAAATGCGGTGAACCGGCGTCATGTCTGCCGAGACGCCGCGTGCATGTCAGGTGCTGAGCCTGTCACCGGATTGCAGCCACTGGTAGCGGGAGCCGGCGCACATCGGTTGGTCGTCTTGAGCGACGGCACAGCTTCAACACCCTGTTGGCCGAACTCGCAACCCCCATCGGCAACACCGGCCGCAATTCTGGCGCGGCGTCTGACACCGACCTGCAGCGTGGCTCTTTTGAATCTCAGTGGAAACGATTACACGGCTTCTGTGGACAGGGATCAAAAATCATGTAAACCTTTACACCGAGCTACCAAGCCGTTGACCATGCCGCCCACCATCAAGGATGTCGCACGCGCTGCCGGCGTATCGGTGGCCACGGTGTCGCGGGCGCTGAACGGCGCGCAGAAGGTCTTGCCGCAAACCCGTCAACGCATCCTGGATGCAGCCCAGGCGCTGCGTTTCACGCCGTCCGGCGCTGCGCGCAGCCTGATCACGCGGCGCACCGACACCATCGGTGCCTTGTTGCCCGACCTCTTCGGCGAGTATTTTTCCGAGCTGATCCGCGGCATCGACCAGGCCGCGCGCGCACGCGGACTGCATCTGCTCGTCAGCAGCAGCCATGGCGACGCCGACGAAGCCGCTGCTGCGATGCGCGCGATGAATGGCCGGGTCGACGGCCTGCTGGTGATGTCGCCGCATGCCGATGTGCAGTTCGTGCACCACAACCTGCCGGTCCGGCTGCCCGCGGTGCTGATCAACACCGGCGTCGAGTTGCCCGGCCACGCCCGCTTCGTGATCGACAACCACGCCGGGGCGCTGGCCATGACGCGCCACCTGGTTGCCGCCGGCCGCCAGCGCATCGCCTTCATCGGCGGCCCCGCTGGCAACCACGAAGCGCAGCAGCGCGAGCGCGGGTACCGCGACGGCCTGCGCGCCGGGCCCGCTGCAGGCCAGCCGGCGCTGGTATTCGACGGCGACTTCACGCAGGAGTCCGGCTGGGCCGCCGGCCGGCGCATTGCCAGCACGCAGCCGCGCCCCGATGCGGTGTTTGCCGCCAATGACATGATGGCCATCGGCTGCCTGGCCGCGCTGGGTGAGGCCGGCCTGCGCGTGCCCGAAGACGTGGCGCTGGGCGGTTTCGACGACATCCCCATCTGCCGCTATGTGGCCCCCGCGCTGACCACCATCCGCGTGCCGATTGCCGCGCTGGGCGCGGCAGCGCTCGAGCTGCTGGTGCAGACGCTGGAGTCCCCCGCTACCGCCCCGACCCACACCACCGCGATGCCGGTGGAACTGGTGGTGCGCCGCTCCTGCGGGGCCGGCCCGCCGCAGCCAGGCAATCACCCCTTCGCAGCCGAAGCGATTTCGTATCCAGGCCCCGAGACCATCAAGCGTCCGGGCCCTCGAGCCCTGAATCCTTGAGTTTCCCCGTTCGACGACAGCACCGACGTTTCCCGAAAAAGGCAAGCAGTCCCCAGGCAGACCCCCAGCAAACCCGGGCCCCAAGCAGGCCCGCAACCCCGGAGATAGACGCACATGTTCCCACGCACTTTCCGCCACCACGCGCTGGCCAGCGCGGTGGTGCTGGCCCTTGCCGGCACCGCCCACGCGCAGCTCAGCACCGCCACCATCAAGGGCCAGATCAGCGGCCCAGCCGCCACCCAGGGCCTGGCCGTGACCGCCGTCAACCAGGCCAACGGCACCAGCTACCGCACCACCACGCTGGCCGACGGCAGCTATGTCTTCACCGGCCTGGCGCCGGGCAGCTACGAGATCCGCGTCGCCGGCCCCGGCGGCACCAGCAAGACCGAAAGCATCACCCTGGCGGTGGGTGAAACCGCCGCGCTGAACCTGGCGCTGACCGGCACGCAGCAGATCACGATCGTGGGCAACGCGCTGCGCAAGGGCGTGAAAAGCTCAGAGGTCGGCACCAACGTTTCGCGCCGGCTCATCGAAACGCTGCCGCAGAGCACGCGCAACTTCCTCAGTTCGGCCGATCTGGCCCCTGGCGTGGCGTTTTCGCAGGACAACAGCGGCTACACCAAGATCCAGTCAGGCGCGCAGAACTTCGACCACGTCAACGTCTTCATCGATGGCGTGGGGCAGAAGAACAACATCCTGCGCGGCGGCCTGACCGGGCAGGACACCTCGCGCGGCAACCCCTTTCCGCAAAGCGCGGTATCCGAATACCGCGTGCTGACGCAAAACTACAAGGCTGAGCTCGAGCAGGTCAGCAGCGCGGCCATCACCGCCATCACCAAGTCCGGCACCAACAAGCTGCAGGGTGAGGCCTATGTCGACCGCACCGGCACCAGCTGGCGCACGAAGTCGGAGTTTGAAAAAGAACGCGAAGCCGCCGGCGTCAAGCTGCCCGATTCCAGCAAGACCGAATTCGGCCTCAGCCTGGGCGGCCCCATCGTGCAGGACCAGGTGCACTTCTTCTTCGCCTACGACGGCAAGAGCATCGGTGACTCGCGCCAGTTCGTGCCGCGCAACATCGACAAGCTGCCTGCCAGCCAGGGGCTGGTGCCGGGCATCATCGCAGCGCAAGGCAGCCAGGTCGACAAGTTCACCGAGCACCTGCTGTTCGGCAAGGTCGACGCGCAGCTCAACGCAGACCAGCGTGTCAGCGTCAGCATGAGCCTGCGCCGTGAAGAAGACCGCGTGCCCGAAGACCGCTCCCTGAGCCTGCCCGGCAACGACAAGAACCGCAGCAACGACGAAACCCGAGTCACCGCCAGGCACGAATGGAACCTGGGCTCCTGGCTCAGCGAAGCGCGGCTGGGCTATGAAGACCACAGCTGGAACCCGCAGTCCGCCAGCGGCGGCGCCTTCTTCAAGTACAGGGTGGGCCTGTCGCCGGCGCAGATGCTGAACAACTCGGGCGACGTGGCTTTTGCCGGCGCCTCGCCCGATGCGCAGCAGCGCGGCCAAAAGGGTGTCTTCGTCTCTGAAGACCTCACCTTCATTGGGCTGAAAGGCCATGTGCTGAAGGGCGGCGTGAAGTTCAAGGCCATGAAATACGACCTGGCCGGCACCGCGCGCGGGGCGGACGTCGTCGAGACCCTGCTGAGCACCACCACCGGCCTGCCGTTTTATGCGGCGGGGCTTTGCACCGGCACGAACATCATCAACAACGGGCTGCAAAGCGACCAGTGCCGCATCGACAAGGCCATCCCCCCGGTGACCACCGACTACAAGAACAACCAGTTCGGCATCTACCTGCAGGACGACTGGGCCGTCACGCGGCAGCTGGAAGTGAACGTCGGTGTGCGCTGGGACATCGAGAGCAACATGCTCAACAACGACTCGGTGACGCCGGCCGACCGCGTCACCGCGCTGCGCGGGTTGGACGGTCGCAGCTTCGGCCCGATCGTCGCGCCGGCCGGGCAGACCTATGCACAAAGCCTGGCCAAGGGCGGCGTCAACATCGAGGACTACATCTCCTCCGGCAGCTCGCGCAAGACCTACAAGGGCGCGATCGCGCCGCGCGTGGGCGCTTCGTACGACCTGTTCGGTGACCGCGCCACGGTGCTGTTCAGCGGTTTCGGCCGCAGCTACAGCCGCACCATGGCCAACCACGCGATGGACGAAAAGCAGAAGAACCTGCAGCCTGGGGGCGAGATCTGGCTCATCCGCAACGACTTCAAGATGCCGTTTGCCGACCAGTTCTCGCTGGGTCTGCGTCAGGCGCTGGGAAGCTGGAACGCTGAGGTCACGCTGAGCCGGATCGACGCGAAGAACCAGTTCATCTGGTTCGGCGGCAACCGCGATCCCAACGGCGGCTTCGCCACCCAAAGCCCGATCGACCCGCTGTGGGGCGGGCCGAACGGCTTCGGCACGCTGATCCTGGGCGACTTCGTCGGCCAGACGCGCACCGATTCGCTGTTCGTCAGCCTGGCCAAGCCCTACACGCGCAGCTCGGGCTGGTCGGCCAACGTGGCCTACACCTACAGCGACGCCAAGACCACCAGCAAGGAGTGGAACAACGACATCTTCGACTGGACCTACGGCCGGCCGGGCGTGCGCGGCTGGAACCCGAGCACGCTGGTGGCCACGAACCGCCTGGTGGTCGCTGGCATGACCGACACCGTACTGCCCTGGGGCCTGACGCTGGCCGGCAAGCTGAGCTGGGACGACGGGCTGCCGCGACGCATCACCAGTTGCGCTGCGGGCTGGAATCAGTGCATCTCGGTCAAGGGCGATGCGCCCAGCTTCATGCAGGTGGACCTGAGCCTGGGCAAGGAGTTCAACGTCATGGGCCAGTCGCTGACCGTGCGCGCCGACGTGCTGAACCTGTTCGACAAGACCAACTACGGTGGCTTCGACGACTGGGGCGGTGGACCGGGCAATCCGCAGAACGCGGTCGGCGGCGACAACGCCAACCTGGGCAAGCCGAACAGCATCCGGGGCGATACGCGCACCTGGCGCTTGATGCTGGGCTACAAGTTCTGAGCTTGCGCTTGAGCTTGAAGTTGAGCTTAGCCTGACCGAGCGGGCAAGCCCCGGGGCCCACGGCTGATCAAGCCTTGAAGCCCCGGGGCAAGCTGCGCCACTGTTCTTCACGCCTGCAGATGTCGGGCAGCGAGCATCCCCGCTTGCGGGGTGCTGCACAACCCCGAGTCCGCATCAGGTTTGCATCACCATGCCGCCCAAGACCCCTGTACCTCCCGTCGACTCCGACGCCGCCGACGCCACTGAAGCCGCGCAAGCTGCCCGCGCCGCCCTCCCGCACTCACCCGAGCGCCGCCACTTCCTGGCCCAGGCCGGCGGCCTGGCGCTGGTCGGCCTGCTGCCCGGCTGCGGCACCACCGGCATCTCAGGCAGCTCAGGCACAGCCGAGGCCGACGCGCCCGGCCTGGCGCTGCCGCCGCTGTCCGACACGGCCCTGCTCGACGACCTCGAGCGGCGCAGCTTCAACTACTTCTGGGACACCACCGACCCCGCTACCGGCCTGGTGCCCGACCGCTGGCCCACGCCCAGCTTCGCCAGCGTCGCAGCGGTGGGCTTTGCGCTGTCGGCCTACCCGATTGCGGTGGCGCGCGGCTGGGTCACGCGCGAGCAGGCTGCCCAGCGCACACTGACCACGCTGCGCTTTTTTGCCAGCGCCCCGCAAGGCCCGGCGCCCAAGGGCATGACCGGCTACAAAGGATTTTTCTACCACTTTCTGGACATGAAGACCGGCACCCGCTTCGGGCGCACCGAGCTGTCCACGGTGGACACCGCACTCTTCCTGGTCGGGGCCCTGCACGCCCAGGCCTTCTTCGACGGCAACGCGCCTGCCGAAGCACAAATCCGCCAGCTGGCCGACGAGTTGTACGGCAACGTGCAATGGCCCTGGTCGCAGGTGCGGCCGCCTTCCATCGGGCACGGCTGGCACCCCGAAAGCGGCCACATCGCCAACGACTGGAAGGGCTACAACGAGTCGATGATCGTCTACCTGCTGGCGCTGGGCTCGCCCACGCACCCGGTGTCGCCCGAGGCCAGAGACGCCTGGACCAGCACTTACGACCGCGCCAGCTGGGGCAGCGACTACGGCCAGACCCACCTGCGCTTTCCGCCCTTGTTCGGCCACCAGTTCACGCACATCTGGGTCGACTTTCGCGGCATGGCCGACGCCTACATGCGCAGCAAGGGGCTGGACTATTTCGAGAACAGCCGCCGCGCCACCTATGCCCAGCAGGCCTACGCGGTGGCCAACCCCGAGGGCTGGGCCGGTTACGGCCGCGATGTCTGGGGTGTGACCGCCTGCGACGGCCCGGCCGACGCGACGCGCAGCTTTGGTGGCAA
Organism: Burkholderiales bacterium; assembly: GCA_038328935.1. Classification (GTDB taxonomy): domain Bacteria; phylum Pseudomonadota; class Gammaproteobacteria; order Burkholderiales; family Burkholderiaceae_C; genus Rubrivivax. The sequence goes on along the minus strand of JBBQMM010000061.1, from coordinate 5,996 downwards.
ACGGCGCCGCTTCATCAGCTACGCCGGGCGCGGCATGGGCGGCGCGCACACCTACGACGATGGCACCATAGCGCCTTATGGCGCAGGATCATCCGCCCCTTTTGCACCCGAGATCGTGCTGCCCGCGCTGGCCGCCATGCGCGAGCGCTACGGTGCGCAGATCCTCGGTCGCTACGGCTTCTTCGCCTTCAACCCCAGCTTCAGCTTCACCGACTTGAAGCTCACGCACGGCCGCATCGTGCCCGGGCTGGGCTGGGTCGACACCGACTTCCTGGGCATCGAGGTCGGCCCCTTGCTGGCGATGCTGGCCAACCACCGCGGCGAACTGGTGTGGAACGTGATGCGCCGCTGCGCACCGCTGCAGCTGGGGCTCAAACGCGCCGGCTTCACCGGCGGCTGGCTGGGCTGAACCGATGCAGCAGCGGCAGCCCCCGCACTGGACACGCCGGCACTGGCTGGGCGCAGCCGCGGCAGCGTCGCTGGCCGGCCCAGGCTGCGGGCGCAGCGGCGACGACGCCAACACCGTGCGCCTGTGGGCCATGGGCCGCGAAGGCCAGGTGGTGGCCGAACTGCTGCAGGACTTTGCGCTCGAGCAGCCCGGCATCCGGCTGCGCATCGAACAGCTGCCCTGGAGCGCGGCGCACGAAAAGCTGCTCACCGCCTTTGCCGGCGACGCCACGCCCGACCTGGCGCAGATGGGCAACACCTGGTTGCCCGAGTTTGTGGCGCTCGGCGCGCTGGCGCCGCTGGACGCGCTGGTGCAGGCCGCACCCGGTGTGATGCAGGCCAATTACTTCGAAGGCATCTGGGACACCAACGTCGTCGGCGGCAAGCTCTACGGCCTGCCCTGGTACGTCGACACCCGGTTGCTGTTCTACCGGCAAGACCTGCTGCTGCAGGCTGGCTTCGCAGCGCCGCCGCAGCGCTGGGACGAGTGGCTGCAGATGCTGCAGGCCATCAAGCGCATGGTCGGCCCGGATCGCTTTGCGGTATTGCTGCCGCTGAACGAATACGACCCGCTGGTGGCCCTGGCGCTGCAGCAGCCAGAGCCCTTGCTGCGCGAGGGCGGCCGTTACGGCAACTTCCGCAGCGCCGGCTTTGCGCGCACGCTGGACTTCTACCTCGGCATGTACCGCCAGCAACTGGCACCACCGGCGAGCAGCAACGAAGTGGCCAATGTGTGGAACGAGTTCGGCCGCGGCTACTTCAGCTTCTACATCACCGGGCCTTGGAACATCGGCGAATTCAAGCGCCGCCTGGCGCCCGAATTGCAGGCCAGCTGGATGACCGCGCCGCTGCCCGGGCCCGACGGGCCAGGCGCTTCGGTGGCCGGCGGGTCGAGCCTGGCGATGTTCGAGCGCTCCACGCGCAAGGCCGCGGCCTGGCAGGTGGTGCAGTACCTGGCGCGGCCTGCGGTGCAGCAGCGTTTTCATGCGCTCACCGGCAACCTGCCGCCGCGGCGCAGCGCCTGGGAGGGCGCGGCGCTGAAGCAGGACGTTTACACCAACGCATTCCGCCAACAGCTGGAGCGCGTGCGAGCCGTACCCAAGGTGCCCGAATGGGAGCGCATTGCCACCGAGCTGCGTGTGGTGCTCGAAGCCGTGGTGCACGGCAAACTGCCGGCAGCCCGCGCCACCACCGAGCTGGACCGCCGGGCCGACCGCATCCTGGAAAAACGCCGCTGGATGCTCGAGCGCGCAGGGGCTGCGTGATGGCCGTTTTCCGACTCGTTTGTCGAACCGTTTTCCGTCCCGTTTTCCGTCCCGTTTGTCGTCCCGTTTGTCGGCCCGTTTGTCGGCCCGTTTGTCGACCCGTTTGTCGGCCCGTTTTCCGTCCCGTCTGCCGGCCCGTTTGTCGACCCGTCTGCCGCCCAGTTTGCCGACCCGTTCCTCGACCCGCTGCCGCAGGGCCAGCGTGGCCGCTGAACCCAGGCCGCCGATGAAGCGCCACCTCGCAGGCTGGGTCTTCGTCGCCCCCGCAGTGATCGCGATGGCGGTGTTTTTTGCCGTGCCCGTGCTCGCCGCGCTGGCCATGAGCCTGACCGACTTCGACATCTACGCGCTGGCCGACCTGCGCAACCTGCGCTTCGTGGGCCTGGCCAACTACGCGCAGCTGCTGCAATTGCCGCTGTTCTGGCAGGCACTGGGCAATACCTTGTTCTTCGTGGTGGTGGGCGTGCCGCTGTCCATCGGCCTGTCACTGGGTGTGGCGATGCTGCTCAATTCACCGCTGGCACGCGCCCAGGCCTTTTACCGCACGGCCTTGTTCGCGCCGGTGGTCACCACGCTGGTGGCCGTGGCCGTCGTCTGGCGCTACCTGTTCCATACCCGCTACGGCTGGCTCAACCACGCACTGGCCAGCGTCGGCATTGCGCCCATCGACTGGCTCGGCGACCCGGCCTGGGCGATGCCGTCGATCGTCGTGCTCAGCGTGTGGAAGAACTTTGGCTACAACATGGTCATCCTGCTCACCGCGCTGCAGGCCGTTTCGCCCGATCTGTACGAGGCGGCACGGCTGGACGGCGCGCGCCGCTGGGCGCTGTTCCGGCACATCACGCTGCCCTCGCTGGCGCCGATGCTGCTGGTGGTCAGCATCCTGACCATGGCCGGGCACTTCCAGATCTTTGCCGAACCGTACGTGATGACCCAGGGCGGCCCGGCTCAGGCCACCGTGACGGTGCTGTACCTGATGTACGAAGAAGGCTTCAAGTGGTGGAGCCTGGGCTCGGCCTCGGCGGTGGCCTTTGTGTTGTTCTTGATCATGTTTGCCATCACGCTGCTGCAGATGCGCGTGAGCCGGCAGGCGCAGGCTTGATGACGATGATCAAGGCGCTGGGCGAGGACGCATCCGGCAACAAGCCATCCGGCAGGAACCCGTCCGTCACGAACCCACACGGCAGCCACCCGTTCGGCAAGAACCCGCTCGGCTTTCTGGCCGTCAACGGCGCGCTGGCGCTGCTGGCGGCGGGCACGTTGTTTCCGCTGTTGTGGATGCTCAGCGTGTCCTTCATGGCGCCCGGTGAAGCCGCCCAATTTCCGCCGCCGCTGCTGCCGGCGCAGGCCACGCTGCACAACTACCGTGAGCTGTTCGGCACCCAGGGCATCGGGCGCCAGGTCTTCAACAGCCTGCTGGTGGCCACGCTTGCCACGGCCTTGTCGCTGGCCTTCAACCTGAGCGCGGGCTACGCGTTTGCGAAGCTGAAGTTCGTCGGGCGAGACCGCCTCTTCAAGATCTTGCTGGGCGCACTGGTCATCCCGGGTCAGGTGACGATGATGCCGCTGTTCCTGATGCTCAAGCAGATGGGCCTGGTCAACACCTATGCCGGCGCACTGGTGCCCTGGCTGGCCAGCGTGTTCGGCATCTTCCTGGTGCGCCAGTACGCACTGAGCATCCCCGACGACATCCTGGAGGCCGCGCGGCTGGACGGCGCCAGCGAGCGCCGCATCTTCCTGTGGGTGGTGCTGCCGCTGCTCAAACCCATCGTCGTGACGCTGGCCGTGCTGGTATTCCTGGGCGCGTGGAACGACTTCATGTGGCCGCTGATCGTGCTCACCGACCGCGACCTGCAGACGTTGCCGGTGGCGCTGGCGGGCCTGTCGCGCGAGCATGTGCAGGACACCGAGCTGATGATGGCCGGCTCGGTGCTCACCGTGCTGCCGGTGCTGCTGCTGTTCCTTGTGCTGCAGCGCCACTACATGAGCGGGCTGCTGATGGGAAGCGTGAAGTGAGCCCGGGCCGTTGGCTGGCCGCTTGCGTCGCGCTGCTGATGTCGGCTGGCCTGGCCGGCGCAGCGCCGCCGCGGCCCGTGCTGCTGGACGACTTCGGCGATGCAAAGCCCTGGCTGGCCAGCGCTTCGGACCAGGTGCAGGCCGCGCTGCGCCGCGACGCCGATGGCAGCCTGTGCCTGGACTACGACTTTGCCGGTGTGTCGGGTTATGCGGTGATGCGCCGCGCGCTGCCCCAGCGCTGGCCCGAGCGTTTCGACATCACCGCGCGCATCAAGTCCGCCGGTGCGGTCAACGACTTCCAGTTCAAGCTGGTGGACGCCAGCGGCGACAACGTCTGGTGGGTGAACCGGCCCAACTCGACCGGGGTTGGCAGTCCTGCAAGCGCCCTGCCCTCCAGCCTGGCCGATCTGAAACTGCGCCGCAGGCACATCGAATTTGCGTGGGGGCCGACGGCCGATCGCGCTTTGCGGCAGACCCAGTTCGTCGAGTTTGTCGTCGCTGCCGGGCGTGGAGGCGGCAAGGGTTCGCTGTGCCTGGCACGCTTGACGCTGGCCGAGCGCGCGCCCGACCCCGTGCCCATGCCCGAGCCGACGCGCAGCGTGCGCGGCCGAGCGCTGTTTGTCGACCTCGGTGCTGCGCGGGAGTTCAACGGCCTGGCGCTGCAGTGGCCGGCCGGTGCCGGGGGTGGCAAGGCCGGCTTCGACTACGAGGTTTCGGCCTCTGACGACAGCCGCCGCTGGCAGCTGCTGCGCAGCGTGCGCGGCAGCGATGGCGGCCTCGATGCGCTGTACCTGCCCGAGAGCGAGGCCCGCCATCTGCGCATCACGCTGCCGCCATCGGCCGCAGGGGGCTCTGCGCCGGCCTTGGCCTTGCGCAGTGCGGCCGAGTGGCCGAGCTTCAACGCGGTGTTGGCCAGCCAGGCGCTTGCGCTGCCCAGGGGCGACCTGCCACGCGCTTTTGTCGGCGAGCAAAACTACTGGACGCTGGTGGGGGTGGACGGCGGGGGCGATCGTTCCGGCCTGATCAGCGAAGACGGCGCCATTGAAGTCGGCCGCGGTGGCTTCAGCCTCGATCCCGTGGTGCTGCTGCCCGACGGCCAGCGCATCAGCTGGGCGCAGGTGCAGCCGCAGCACAGTCTGCGCGAAGGCCACCTGCCGCTGCCGCGCGTGCGCTGGCGCCACAGCGCCGTGTGGCTGGATGTGGAGGCCGCCGCCGACGGCTCGCGCGACGCGCCCGAGCTGCTGGCGCGCTACACGCTGCACAACCCCGGCCCGCAAGCGCAGACGTTGACGCTGCTGCTGGCGCTGCGGCCCTGGCAGGTCAACCCGCCGCAGCAGTTTCTGGCCACGCAGGGCGGGGCTTCGGCGGTGCGCAGCCTGCAGTGGGACGGCCGCGTGCTGCAAGTCAACGGCCAGCGCGTGCTGCGCTGGACCGAGCCGCCGCAGCGTGTCAGCGCGCTGGGGTTGGATGGCGGCCTGTCGCTGTCCGCGCTGCAGGCTGCGCCCGTGTTGGGTACTTTGGACGATGTGCAGGGCCACGCCTCGGCGGCGTTGCAGTGGCGCTTCACGCTCGCGCCGGGGGCTTCGCAGACAGTGGGCTGGGCGGTGGGGTTGGGTGGAGCCGAAGTCGTGAACCGTGTCGCGGGCCAGCACCCTCACCCCAACCCTCTCCCGCAAGCGGGAGAGGGGGTTCACGCGGCAACTTCCTCACCAGCCTCCCGATCAGCCCCGTCAGCGCAACAGCCCGCCGCGATCCCTGCATTACCTCCTCTCCCGCATGCGGGAAAGGAGGTCAATCCGGAAGCTTCCCGATCGGCCTCGACAGTGCAGCAACCCGCCGCGATCCCTGCATTACCCCCTCTCCCGCTTGCGGGAGAGGGCAGGGGTGAGGGCGCACACGCACCCCAGCCCCAACCCCAACCCCAACCCCTGACCCCGCCATCGCTGAACGCGCGCTTCGAAGCCACCGCCACCCACTGGCGCCAGCGCCTGAACCGCGTCCAGTTCCAGCTTCCTACTGAGGCCCGGCCCATCGTCGACACGCTGCGCACCTCGCTCGCACACATGCTCATCTCTCGCCAGGGCCCGGCGCTGCAGCCCGGCACGCGCAGCTACGCGCGCAGCTGGGTGCGCGACGGCGCAATGATGGTCGCCGGCCTGGTGCGCCTGGGCGAAGTGGACGCAGCGCGTGAATTCACCGACTGGTTTGCCGGCTACATCTTCGCTTCAGGAAAGGTGCCCTGCTGCGTCGACGCGCGCGGTGCCGACC
>JBBQMM010000060.1:0-13696 GCA_038328935.1 Burkholderiales bacterium | reverse complement strand
GCGTGGCTTTCGTACCGCGACGAATTTCATCGCCATCGCTTACCTGCGGATGTCCAAGCTCAAGCATTTGCCCGCCCACCCCTTCGCGCCGGTCGCGTTGAAATGAGACTGTCGCGTTCCACACTAAACGACGAAGAGCCTCCATGATCCGGGGCGCTGCCCCGCATCATGAAAGTTAGCCCAGCACTCAGGCGCCGTTTCAAACCTCGGGCCCTGGTGTGACCGACTCCCAGCGCTTCCCGCCACCTTGACCCAGGGCCTCGGCAGGGTTATATTACTGACCAGTTAGTCATTAACATGTCTTCACAATCCACCAGCCCCGACCTCCTGCCCCCCCGTTCGCAGCGACAGCGCCGCAAAGAGGCGCGTCCGCAAGAACTGCTGCAGGCAGCGCTGCTGCTTTTTGACCAGAAGGGCTTTGCCGCCACGCGCATCGACGAAGTGGCGCAGAAGGCCGGCGTCTCCAAAGGCACGCTGTACCTGTACTACCCGAGCAAGGAAGACCTGTTCAAGGCGGTGGTGCGGCAAAACCTCAGCAGCCTGATCGAAGAAGGCCAGCAGATGGCCGCCACGTTCGAGGGCAGCAGCGCCGAGCTGCTGCGCCGCCTGATGCAGACCTGGTGGGAACGCGTGGGCGACACCGCGGTGGCGGGCATCCACAAGATCGTGCTGGCCGAGGTGCGCAACTTCCCCGAGCTGGCGCAGTTCTACACCGACGAGGTCATCATCCCGGCCGACCGGCTGTTCACGTCTGCGGTGCAGCGCGGCGTGGACAGCGGCGAGTTCCGCGAGCTGCCGCTGCACGAGGTGGCGCACGCGCTGATTGCGCCGATGATCTTCATGGCCCTGCAACGACATTCCTTTGGCTGCTGCCCGGTGACTGGGGGCGTGGACGTGGACCCCTCGTTGATGCTGCAAACCCACCTCGACCTGGTGCTGCGCGGGCTGGAAGTCCGGCCCGCACCTGTCGCCTCGCACCTCCCTTGAACCCGCAACAACGGACCACCCTGCCATGACCCTGCGCCGCCCCTGGCTGTGGCTGATCGTCACCGCCGTCGTCCTGGCTGCGGTGGCGTTCGCTGCCCGCACCTACCTGCAGCGCTCCTCGGCTGCGCCTGCCGGCGCGGGCTCAGCAACGAACCCGAACCCGAATCCGAACTTCAAAGCCGCTGGCGCCGCAGTGGAGCCGGTGATCGAGTTGTCGGCCGGCGACGTCGGCCGGGCCGCTTATGCAGAGCTTGGCGCATCACTGGCCATCAGCGGCAGCCTGAAGGCCGTGAACAGCGCCGTCGTCAAGGCCAAGGTGGCTGCCGAACTGAAGAGCCTGACGGTGCGCGAAGGCGAGCAGGTGCAGGCCGGCCAGCTGCTGGGCGTGCTGGACAGCACCGAATTCGACTTGCGGCTGCGCCAGGCCGAAGAGCAGGCGACGGCAGCACAAACCCAGCTCGACATTGCACAGCGCACGCTGGAAAACAACAAGGCGCTGGTGAGCCAGGGCTTCATCTCGCGCAACGCGCTCGACACCTCGAGCAGCAGCATGGCTGGCGCCAGCGCGTCGCTGCAGGCGGCCCGCGCTGCGGCCGAGATCACACGCAAGTCGGTGCGCGACACGCGCATCGTGGCGCCGATCTCGGGCTTGATCGCACAGCGCTTCGTGCAGGCGGGCGAGCGGGTGGCGCTGGACGCGCGCATCGTCGAGATCGTCGACCTCGGCAAGCTCGAGCTCGAGGCTTCGGTGCCCCCGGAAGACGTGGTCAGGCTGCGCGTGGGGCAGACGGCCACGGTGGTGGTGGACGGACTGCCGCAAGCCGTACCGGCGCGCGTGGTGCGCATCAACCCCAGCGCGCAGACCGGCACCCGCAGCGTGCTGGCCTATCTGGCGCTGGAAAGCTCAGCCACCTTGCGCCAGGGCCTGTTTGCGCGCGCCAGCGTGGAATTGCAGCGCAAGAAAGCGCTGGTGGTGCCGGCCTCGGCCGTGCGCTACGACCAGGCGCAGCCTTACGTGATGGTGCTGCAGGACGGCCAGGCGCAGCAACGCCGGGTCACCACGGGGCTGCGTGGCAACGTCACCACAGCCGCCCCAGCCACCCCAACCACGTCAGCAATTTCGGCGGGCAACGCTGCTGCATCCGCAGCGAGCGAAGAAGCCGTGCTGGAAATCACCAGCGGCGTGGCCGAAGGCGATGTCGTGCTGCGCGGCACTGTCGGCACCTTGCGCACCGGCACCCGGCTGGCGTTGCAAGCCACCGGCGCCACGGTGCCGGCTGCCACCCCGGTGGCACCCACCGGGACAGCAGCACCCAAGGGGACGTCAACCCCAGCCGCAACGGCCGCGTCGCGCTGACCCTGCCATGTGGTTCACGCGCGTTTCCATCAACAACCCCGTGATGGCCGTCATGGTCATGCTGGCTTTCGTGGTACTGGGTCTGTTCAGCTACCAGCGACTGTCGCTGGACCAGTTTCCGAACATCGACTTTCCAACCGTGGTGGTCAGCACCGACTACCCCGGCGCGAGCCCGGAAATCGTCGAGGCCGAGGTCACCAAGAAGATCGAAGAGGCCGTCAACACGGTGGCGGGCATCAGCAGCCTGTCTTCAAGGTCTTACGAAGGCACCTCGGTCGTGATCGTCGAATTCAACCTCGACATCGACGGGCGCAAGGCGGCCGACGACGTGCGCGAGAAGGTGTCGTTGATCAAGCCGCTGCTGCGCGACGAGGTGAAGGACCCGCGCATCACGCGTTTCGACCCCGCCGCGCAGCCGGTCTTCAACGTCGCCGTGCTGGCCAATGACGGCGCAGCAAGCAGCGCACAAAGCGGCCAACGCAGCGGCGCCCCCGCTGCCGGGACGTTCGCACCCGCGGCCTCGCCCGCGCCGGCACCCACGCCGCAGGAGCTGACCACCTGGGCCACCCAGGTGCTGCAAAAGCGGCTGGAAAACGTGCGTGGCGTCGGTGCCGTCACGGTGGTGGGCGGCGTCAATCGGCAGATCAACATCTGGCTGCGCCCTGCAGCGATGGAAGCCAACGGCCTGAGCACCGAACAGGTGGCCGCCGCGCTGCGCAGCGAAAACCAGGAATTGCCGCTGGGCGCCATCCGTTCACGCGAACAAGAGCGTGTGGTGCAGATCAACGCGCGCCTGAAAGCGCCGCAGGACTTTGCCGACATCGTGGTGCTGCGCAAGGCCGGGGGTCAGCTGGTGCGCCTGCGCCAGGTGGCCGACATCGAAGACGGCCCGCAGGAGCTGGAAAGCCTGGCGCTGTACAACGGCCAGCGCACGGTGCTGCTCAGCGTGCAAAAGAGCCAGGGCGAAAACACCATCGCCGTGGTGGACGGCCTGAAAGCCGCGCTGCAAGGCGCCAAGGCAGTGACGCCGCCGAACATGCGCACGGAGATCAACCGCGACAACTCGCGCGCCATCCGCGTCTCGGTGGCCAACGTGCAGCGCACGCTGATCGAAGGCGCGGCGCTGACCGTGCTCATCGTCTTCCTGTTCCTGAATTCCTGGCGCAGCACCATCATCACCGGCCTCACGCTGCCCATCGCCTTGATCGGCACCTTTCTGTTCATGTACGTCTTCGGCTTCACCATCAACACCATCACGCTGATGGCGCTGAGCCTGTGCGTGGGGTTGCTCATCGACGACGCCATCGTGGTGCGTGAAAACATCGTGCGCCACGTGCAGATGGGCAAGAGCCCGCGCGAAGCGGCGCTGCAGGGCACCGACGAGATCGGCCTGGCGGTGCTCGCCACCACGCTGTCCATCGTGGCCGTGTTTCTGCCCATCGGCTTCATGGGCGGCATCGTCGGCAAGTTCTTCCACGAGTTCGGCATCACCATCGTCGCCGCGGTGCTGATCAGCATGTTCGTCAGCTTCACGCTCGACCCCATGTTGTCCAGCGTCTGGCACGACCCGGCGGCTGAAAAAGGACATGGCCGCGACGCTGCCGGCAACCGGCTGCCGCGCGTGACGCTGTACGACAAGACGCTGGGCCGCGTGACGGGCTGGTTCGACGACTTCTCGGAGTGGCTGTCGAGCGTCTACCAGCGGCTGCTGGCGTGGTCGCTGGTGCACAAGATCAAGACCGTGCTGGTAGCCTTGCTGAGCTTCGGGCTGGCCATCGTGCTGCTGGGTTCGGTCGGCAAGGAGTTCGTGCCCAAGGCCGACTTTTCGGAAACGCAGGTCAACCTGTACACCCCCGTGGGCTCGTCGCTGGAAGTCACCGAGATGCGTGCGCGCCAGGTCGACGCCGCGTTGCGCGAGTTTGCGGAGGTGCGCCACACGGTGGTCACCGTCAACAGCGGCTTCACGCTGGGCAAGAACCAGATCTCCGTCTATGTGCGGCTGCTGGACCGCAAGGACCGCCAGCGCGGCCTGGCCGAACTGATCGAGCCGATGCGCGCCCGGCTGTCGCGCATACCCGGCATCACCATCACCAACATCGGCGTCACCGACCTGGGCGGCAGCAAGAGTCTGAGCTTCTCGGTGCAGGGGCCCGACCTGGGCGAGCTGGAGCGGCTGTGGCGCCAGATCATGCCGCGCCTGGCCGCCCTGCCCGGCCTGGTGGACCTGGACAGCACGCTCAAGCCCGACAAGCCCACCATCGCCATTGACGTCAGGCGCGACGCCGCGGCCGATCTGGGCGTGAGCGTGGGCAGCCTGGCGACGACGCTGCGCACGCTGCTGGCCGGTGTTTCCACCGGCAACTGGCGCGCCGCCGACGGCGAAAGCTACGACGTGCGCCTGCGCCTGGGCGCCAGCAGCCGCAGCACGCCGCAAGACCTGGCCGACCTGCCGCTGGTGCTGGGCAGCAACGCCGACGGCAGCGCGCGCGTGGTGCGGCTGTCGCAGGTGGCCGACGTGCGCACCAGCACCGGCCCGAACCAGATCAACCGGCGCGACCTGAACCGCGAGATCAACATCGACGCCAACCCGCTGGGCCGCAGCTCGGGCGAGCTGACTACCGACATCCGCGCCGTGCTCGACAGCATGGCGTGGCCGCCGGGCTACCGCTACAGCTTTGGCGGCAGCACCAAGAACATGCAGGAATCGTTCAGCTACGCGCTGGCCGCGCTGGCGCTGGCGGTGGTGTTCATCTACATGATCCTGGCCAGCCAGTTCAAGAGTTTCCTGCAGCCGCTGGCGCTGATGAGTGCCTTGCCGCTGACGCTGATCGGCGTGGTGCTGGCGCTGCTGGCTTTCCGCTCGTCGTTGAACATGTTTTCCGTCATCGGCGTCGTCATGCTGATGGGTCTGGTGACGAAGAACGCCATCCTGCTCATCGACTTCGCCATCCGCGCCCGGGCGGGTCAAACCCTTCCTGACGGCCGGGTCGTGGGCGGCATGGAGCGCACGGCCGCGCTGCTGGAAGCCGCGCGTGTGCGGCTGCGCCCGATCCTGATGACGACGCTGGCGATGATTTTCGGCATGGTGCCGCTGGCCTTTGCGCTGACCGAAGGCTCCGAGCAGCGAGCACCCATGGGGCAGGCCGTAATAGGCGGCGTAATCACGTCTTCTCTGCTGACCCTGGTGGTGGTGCCGGTGATCTACTGCTGGCTGGACGACCTCAAGAACTGGGCGCACAGAAAACTGCACCGCAGGCACGCGGTCGACGGCGCGACAGCCTTGTCATCTGGCGACAAGGTCAAACCCTAAAATCTGTAACTTCATCCCCAGCCCTGCCAGAGTTGCCATGAACACCGAGATCGCCCGCTTCAACATGATCGAACAGCAGATCCGCCCCTGGGAGGTGCTGGACCCTGACGTGTTGGCCTTGCTGGCGCGCATGCGGCGCGAAGACTTCGTGCCCCCCGCGCTGCGGGCACTGGCCTTTGTCGACACCCAGGTGCCGCTGCTGCACGGCGCCGCCGCGGCGCAGGCCCCGGGGGCTTGCATGCTGGAGCCCAAACTCGAAGCACGGCTGCTGCAGGAGCTGCAGCTGCAGCATCACGAAAAAGTGCTGGAGATCGGCACCGGCTCCGGCTTCATGGCCGCGCTGCTGGCGCACCGCGCGCAGCAGGTCATCAGCCTGGAATGCCGGCCTGTTCTTGCCGCGAGCGCGCGCCTGAACCTGCGCCACAGCGGCGTGGACAACGTCACCGTGCTCGACGTCAGCGCGGCCGACGGCGCCCAGGGCCTGCCCGGCGAAGCGCCTTTCGACGCCATCGTGCTGTCGGGCTCAGTGGCTGAAGTGCCCCCGGCGTTGCTGCAGCAGCTCAACCCCGGTGGCCGCCTGGTGGCCGTGGTGGGCGACGAACCGGTGATGCGCGCGCGCCTGTACACACGCACCGCCGGCGCGTCTTTCAGCCAGCGCGACCTCTTTGACACCGTCGTGCCACGGCTCGAAGGTTTCGCCGAGCCGTCGCGGTTCAGCTTTTAAGCCTCAGCGATGCAGAGCCTGCAGCCACAAGAACTGAGCGCCTTCATCCAGGCTGAGCCGCAGGCGCAGCTGCTGGATGTGCGTGAAGGCTGGGAGCTGCAGTTGTGCCGCATCACGCTGCCCAGCGCCAAAGCGCTGGACATCCCGATGCACCTGGTGCCCGCGCGCCTGCCCGACATCAGCCGCGAGCAGCCTGTCGTCTGCATCTGCCACCATGGCGTGCGCAGCGCGCAGGTCGTCGCATTCCTGCAGCGCCAGGGTTACGCCCGGGCCTATAACCTCAGTGGCGGCATCGATGCCTGGTCCACGCTGGTGGACCCGGCCGTTGCCCGCTATTGAGCTGGCCGTTCATATCCACATCCTCATACGCACCTCTTTCTTTCAGCACATCTACTTTTTTTGCCTGGGACACCGCATGCGATCGACCAACACTCCCCGCAACACCCGCACGGCATCGATGGGGCGCACCGGCCTCCAGCCCAAGGCGCTGGCCGTCTGGGCGGCCGTGGTGGCCGCCACGTTGCCCAGCCTGGCTGGAGCACAAAGCCTGAATGAGCTGTACGAAGCCGCGCGCGGCTTCGACGGCATCTACCTGGCGGCGCGCGCCAACGCCGATTCGGTGCAGTACCGCGTGGCACAGACCGAAGCGCTGGCGCGCCCCAGCGCTGGCGTGAAGCTGGACGCCGGCACCACGCAGACCGATCCGCCCAACACCAGTATCAAGGGCACGAACAGCCTTCGCGCCGAGCTGACGGGCAAGTACCCGCTGTTCAACCGCGCCAATGCCGTCACCATCGAGCAGGCGCGCAAGAGCCTGACGCTGGCTCAGGCCGACCTGGACGCGGCCGAGCAAGACCTCATCTTGCGCGTCTCGCTGGCCTACTTCGACGTGCTGGCGGCGCAGGACGCGCTGGCCACCACGCGCGCCAGCAAGGCCGCCATCACCGAGCAGCTGGCTTCGGCCAAACGCAATTTCGAAGTCGGCACCGCCACCATCACCGACACCCGCGAAGCACAGGCCCGCTTCGACCTGGCCACTGCACAAGAGCTGGCTGCCGACAACGACCTGCGCACCAAGCGCATCGCGCTCGACACGCTGGTGGGCCGCAGCGGCGTGGTGCCCAGGCTGCTGCTGACGCCCGTGCGCCTGCCGCCGGTGTCGCCGGCAAACGCTGAAGAATGGGTCACCGAAGCCGACCAGCGACACCCCACGGTGCGCAGGGCCCGCGTGGCCATGGACGTGGCCCAGCTCGAAACCGCCAAGGCCAAGGCCGGCAAGCTGCCCACGGTGGACGCGCTGGCCAGCTTGTCCAGCGGCGAACAGCGGGGCACCCTGGCAGCGCTGAACCGCACCACCGGCAACACCCTCAACGGCAGCGTGGGCGTGCAGATGAACTGGCCGCTGTACACCGGCGGCGCCACCGACAACCGCATTTCTGAAACGGTGGCACTGGAAGAGAAGGCGCGCTACGACCTCGAAGCCGCTCGGCGAGGCGTCGGCCAGGGCACCCGCGTGGCCTACTTCGGACTGCTGTCGGGGTTGTCGCAGGTGCAGGCGCTGGAAGCCGCCGAGTCGTCGTCCAAGCTGGCCCTGGAAGCCACCCAACTGGGCTACAGGGTGGGCGTGCGCGTCAACCTGGACGTGCTGAACGCACAAACGCAGCTGTTCACCACGCAGCGCGACCTGGCCAGGGCGCGCTACGAGGTGCTGCTGGGCAGCCTGCGCCTGCGCCAGGCTTCGGGGCAGCTGAGCGCCACCGACGTGCAGATGATCAATAACCTGCTGGCCAGGTAAGCCGGGTTGCGGCGCCGGGACCTGGGCTGCTGAGGCAGCCCTGACTTTCGAGACGGGCTGCTGAGGCAGCCCTGTTTTTCGAGACGGGCTGCAGAGGCAGCCCTGTTTTTTGAAGACAGGCTGCTGAAACAGCACTTCGTTTAACACCAGGGCTGCAGACGCAGCCCATTTTCTTTACACGGCAGCCACACCAGCCGGCGGCCGAGCGCGGCAAACTTCGTCGCATGGACAACACCGCAAGCTCACCCAAGGCGCTGGCCTGCGCCATTGCCGCCCACCGCTTCGGCTTGGCCCAACCACGCTGCGCCGACGTCGGCGACGACCCCCGCGGCTGGCTGCTGTCGCAACTCGCGGCTGCACCCGCCCAGGGGGGCACCGGTCTGGTCAGCGGCGCCGAAGGGGTGCGCCACTACGCCGAGTTCCTGCGCCAGCAGCGTCAACAGCGTCAACAGCGGGCAGTGGACACCGCTGCTGCTGCGCCGGTGGCCGGGCAAAACAGGGCAGGCGCTGCCGGCATGGCACCGGGTGCGGGGGTGAACGTCAGGAACAACGGCGCCAGCACCAACGGCGCCATGGTCGACGGTGCCATGGTCGAAAGCTCCATGGTCAGCAGCCCTACCACCCCGGGCACCCCAGGCCCCGGCAACGTCAGCACCGAACAGGCCTTCGTCGCCCACTTCCGCCAGATCGCCAGCAACGACCTGCGCTCGCGCCTGGGTACTGCAGCGCTGAGCCCGCAACCGCTGACCGAGCGCCTGGCGCTCTTCTGGTCCAACCACTTCACTGTCTCGGTGACCAAGCCCAGCGTGCGTGCGCTGGCCGGCGCTTTCGAGCGTGAAGCGATACGGCCGCACACCGGCGGCAGCTTCGAAACCATGCTGCAGGCCGCCGTGCGGCACGGTGCCATGCTGCGTTACCTGGACAACGAAAACTCGGCCGGACCCGACTCGGCTGTGGTGCGCCGCCTGACGCGCCGTGCAGCGGCACGCCCGGCCGGCAACGAAACCGCGGCCACCGAGCCAGCGCAACAGCGCGCACCCCGCATCACCGGCCTGAACGAAAACCTGGCGCGCGAGGTGCTGGAACTGCACACCCTGGGCGTCAGCGGCGGCGGCGCGGCCTTTGGCGGCTGGGGCCACTACACGCAGGCCGACGTGACGGCCTTTGCCGCCGTGCTGACAGGCTGGCGCGTGCCGGTGGGCGAACTGCTGGCCAGCCCCGGCGCGTTGTCTGCCAACACCCTCGCCAGCAATATCACCAGCAATATCGCCAGCACCCTTGCCAGCCCATCAGCCAGCCGTTTCGACCCCAGCTGGCACCAGCCCGGTCCGAAGACCGTGCTGGGCAAGCGTTATGCCGAAGGCCCCGAGGCGCTGGCCGAACTGCTGCGCGACCTGGCGCAGCACCCCGACACGGCGCGCTTCGTCTCGTACAAGCTTGCGCGCCATTTCATCGCCGACGAACCGCACCCTGCCCTCGTGGCACAGCTGGAACGGGCCTGGCTGGCCAGCCAGGGCCACCTGCCCGCGGTGCTGACGGCGCTGGTGCAGGCGCCGCAGGCCTGGCTGCCGCAGCAGGCGAAGCTGAAAACGCCTGAGGAGTTCGTCATCAGCACCGCGCGCCTGCTCGGCCTGGGCGACACCGCCTTCGAACGCGCCGCCGATGGCGGCATCGGCCAGCTCGGCCAGCGTGTGCACGGCGCCCCTTCACCCGCGGGCTGGAGCGACCGCGCCGCCGACTGGCTGGGCCCCGACGCGGTGTGGAAACGCGTGGAATGGGCCACCCGCGTGGCCGACCGCACCGGCCGCCGCGTGGATGCGCGCGCACTGGCCCAAGACAGCCTGGGCCCGCTGCTGCAGCCCGAAACCGCACGCCAGATAGAACGCGCCGCCGACGGCCCGCAGGCGCTGGCGCTGCTGTTGATGGCGCCGGAATTTCAGCGCCGCTGACTTTCATGATGAGCAGCGGCGCCACGGATCATCAGAGACGTTCACATCAAGCCGGCCGCCGCAACGGGCTTCGCGCTGCTGCCTTGACCCGGGCACCGCGCACCGGCAATTCCACCGCCTCACCAGACCCAACCCACCCTCCACCACCATGAATCCCACCCGCCGACACCTGCTGCATCAAGGGCTGGTCGCATCGCTGCTGGCACCGCTGTCGCGACTGAGCGTGGCCGCACCCGCTGCGCGCGCGGCCGACGGCGGCAACCGCTTCGTCTTCATGATCCTGCGCGGCGGCCTGTGCGGCCTGACCGCCGCACCGGCCATCGGCGACCCCGCATTCGCCGCCGCGCGCGGCCCGCTGGCGCAATTTGCCGGCGACCCGCTGCCGCTGGACAACACCTTTGCGTTGAACCCGCTGCTGCCGCAATTGCACGCGCTGTATGGCCGCGGTGAACTGGCGGTGCTGCACGCGGTGGGCCTGCCTTACCGAGAGCGTTCGCATTTCGACGCCCAGCAGGTGCTGGAAAGCGGGGGCCAGCGCCCCTACGAGCTGGGCACCGGCTGGCTGGCCCGCGCCATGGCGCACAGCGGCGCGGGCATGAAAGCGGTGGCGCTGCAAACGGCCGTACCGCTGGTACTGCGCGGTGCCAACGACGTCGACAGCTGGGCGCCTTCGGTGCTGCCCGAACCCTCGCTGGACCTGGTGGCACGGCTGCAGCTGATGTACCGCCAGGACCCCGAACTGGCGCAAGCGCTGGCGCGCGCCAAGGGCCTGCGCGCCGAGCCCGGCGTGGCCGCCAACATGCCCGCCAACATGTCCGCACAAATGCCGACGCCGATGCCCGCAGGAATGCCCACGGGAATGCCCGTAGGAACGCCCGCAGGAATGGGGGCCGCCGCTGCAGGCAGCACAGCCGGCCGCGCCGCCGTGGTGGGCCTGGCACGCAAGGCTGCCGACTTTCTGCAGCGCGGCTCGCAGGTGGCGGTGCTGGAAATGGGCGGCTGGGATTCCCACGCCAACCAGGCGCTGCCGCAGGGCGCGCTGAGCAACAACCTGCGCATGCTGGACGCCGCGCTGGCCGCGCTGCACGAGGGCCTGCTGCTGCACAACACCTGGGGCCGCACCGTCGTGCTGGTGGCCACCGAGTTCGGCCGCGAGGTGGCCGTCAACGGCACCCAAGGCACCGATCACGGCAGCGGCGGCACGGCCTTCGTGCTGGGCGGCGCGGTGAAGGGCGGACGCGTGTGGGCCGACTGGCCGGGCCTGGCCGCGAAGGACCGTTTCGAAGGGCGCGACCTGCGCGTCACCACCGACATCCGAAGTGCGCTGCGCGGCATCCTGGCCGACCATCTTCAGGTCAGCCGCGCGGCGCTGGACGGCGTGGTACTGCCGGGCAGTGCCAGCCTCAGGCCGCTGGAGCTGGTCAAGACTTAGGCTGGCTGGCCCGTGTCAGCGCGGGCCGAAAGCTCCTGCTGCGGACTTGCTCCGCCCCGTGACGCAGACGATCACGGGGGATGCTTGCGCAGCGGCAACGACGGCCCACACGGCCGGCGCGCCCGCAGCTGCCGCTGGCGAATGTCAGCTACCCGGTGAACTCAAACAGGCATGTGATGCAAGCTGGTAGCAACGGCGGGCCTTAGCTGCGCGGCCAGCGCGCAACCGCCATCGTTCTTGATCACCTCTTGCCACCCGAGGCAGGCCAAAGAGACGGTGCATCGACGGCCCCAGGTTGTTGCGTCCTTCGGTACTGCATGCGGTGGGCCGAACGCTGCCTCGCAGAAGAGTCCGCTCACACCAGCGTGACAGGTTCAACCAGGAAGGTGGTGATCTCGTCTATGAACGTGGTGGCATGCGCCATGGCGCGCTGGCCGGGCGCCGAGGCGAACGCGGCGTCCAGGCTGTCGGTGCTGGCGAACCAGAGTTCGACCACGCCGTCGATGGGCAGCCCTTCATGACCCACCACTGTGCCCTTGGGCACCTGGCGCTGGGTGATGAGGTTCTGGCGGTAGCCCAGCACGCCGGGCAACAGCCGCACGAGAGGCCCATGCACGACCTGCCATTCATGGGCGAACTGCTCGGGCGTGGTGTCGGCACGGCGGCGCAGCAGCGACATGCGCTTCAGCGCGGCGCCCGTTGCTGGCGGCGGCACCACCACACGCTGCTGCGCGGTGACGACACGCAGGCGGCCGATGAAATGGTTTTCGTCGGCCACGAGCTGCGGCCCCACGGGGCCGGCCATCGCGGCGAGCATGGCCGTGTCATCGTCGAAGGCGAGCTGTGAAATGCCCTCCAGTTGTTCCGGCCCGCGTCGGTAGCTGATGCCGCGCTGCGCGCAGTCCACCACATGGTTTTGTTGGTAGTGGCGCAGCCCCGGCAACTGGCGCGCCAGTGGGCCGTGGTGGTCGCGCCAATGCTGGCGGAATTGTTCCAGGGACCAGTCGGCATGCTTGTTCAACAGGCCCATTCGAATTTGCATGGCGGGCTTCCTACGGAGGTGTGATGACAGGTCAGTTCGAAAGCGCATCGCGCAGCGCCGGCCAGCGCTTGGCCAGCCATACGCCATGGGGGCGGGGCCAGCTGCGGAACTGCGCATCAGGGCACAGTGCGGACTGGGCATGCAGGGGCCAGTAGGGGTCGGCCAGCGCCTCGCGGCCGATGGCCACCAAGTCGGCAGCGCCCTGCGCCAGGATGGCCTCGGCCTGGGCCGGGTCGACGATCAGGCCCACGGCCTGCGTCGCGATGCCAGCTTCCTGGCGCACACGCTGCGCAAAGGGCACCTGGAAGCCCAGGCCGCGTGCCACCGGCAGGGCGTGGGTTTGTTCGCTCAGGCCGCCACTGGAACAATCAATCACGTCCACGCCCTCGGCCTTCAGCGCACGCGCCAGCACCACCGTGTCGTCCATGCCCCAGCCGCCCTGCGCGCCATCCACACAAGAAAGGCGGCAGAACAGCGGCTTGTGCGCCGGCCACACCTGGCGCACGGCGGCCGCCACTTCCAGCGCCAGGCGCATGCGCCCTACCCGGCTGCCGCCCCAGGCGTCGCGGCGCTGGTTCGACACCGGTGACAGAAAACTGGCTACCAGGTAGCCGTGGCCGAAGTGCAGTTCAAGCACATCGAAACCGGCGGCGTCGGCGCGCTGCGCTGCGCTTGCAAAGGCATTCACGGCCTGGGCCAGCGCTTCTTCGTCCATCGCTTCGGGCACGCTCCAGCCCGGCCCGGCGGCTACTGCGCTGGGGCCCAAGCGGCGCCAGCGGGCATCCACCACCTGCATGGCCTGCGGGCTGAGCGCGGCGCCGCCATCCCACAGCGCCTCACTGCCGGCCATGCGCCCGGCATGGCCGATTTGCACGCCCACGGCTGCGCCATGCGCGTGCAGGAAATCGACCACCGTTTTCAAGGGCGCTATCTGCTCGTCAGCCCAGAGACCCAGGTCGTTGGCGCCGATGCGCCCGGTCGGCGCCACGGCCGTGCTTTCGGTGAAGACCAGGCCCGCGCCGCCGAGGGCGAACTTGCCCAGGTGCACCAGGTGCCAGGCTGTGGCCAGGCCACCGGGCGCGGCGTGCTGCATCATGGGT
>JBBQMM010000059.1:0-13724 GCA_038328935.1 Burkholderiales bacterium | reverse complement strand
AAAATCTCCAGTTCTAGCTAGATAGCAAGCCAATTCCGCATTAAATGAGGCGCGCTGAGACACATCAGTCTCCACTTGAATCCTCTGCTGCAATTTGATCTCAAGCTGCGATGCCATAGCTTCCTCATCACAATTTTTTATTTCAACAAGAACATAGCCAAAAGAAAAAAACTAACTATCCTGAAAGCAATGTCCACAAAAGAAAAGAGCCCAGCTACGCCGGGCTCTTGAAGAAAATCAACTCGCTCCGATCAGGGCTTGTTGCCCGTAGGGAACGGCCACGCTGCCGCTGGATTCAGGGTTGTCTTCGCAGGGGCAGGGGCAGCAGGTGCGGCAGGGGCTGCCTTCTTTGCCGCCTTCTTAGCGGCAGCTTTCTTAGTTGCCGGCTTCTTGGCGACCGCCGCCTTCTTCGCCGGTGCCGCCTTCTTCGCCGGTGCCGCCTTCTTTGCAGGTGCCGCCTTCTTGGCCGGTGCCGCCTTCTTCGCCGGTGCCGCCTTCTTGGCCGGCGCTGCCTTCTTCGCAGGTGCCGCCTTCTTCGCCGGCGCTGCCTTCTTCGCAGCAGCCTTCTTGGCCGGCGCTGCCTTCTTCGCGGGAGCGGCCTTCTTCGCGGGAGCAGCCTTCTTGGCCGGGGTCTTCTTGGCCGGAGCGGCCTTCTTTGCAGTTGCCATAACGATCTCCTTGATCAAGTTACAAAAAACCCGGCGCCGGCTGAACCGGCACCGGGATTCACCGCCCGATGGTCAGCCAGGAAGCGATGTTCTCGCTTCCTGGCGGTCGCCTCGGTAGGGTGAATGGGGTCGCGAGCGCAGCTGCGGTCTGGTGCCGGCCTTGGCTCGTCATTCTTGAACTTGCAGGGGCAGACCCCCACCCGGTGCCCGATGCAATGGGCGCAACGGGTGCTTGGTGGTGGGGGCACTTGCCCTGCGGTGTATGGGTCATGCAGCCGCGCCGCCTTCAGTCCCAGGCCAGCGCACCGCCGGTCTGGTAGTCGATGACTCGGGTCTCGAAGAAGTTGCGCTCCTTCTTCAGGTCGATCATTTCGCTCATCCAGGGAAAAGGGTTTTCTTCGTTCGGGAACAGCGGCTCCAGCCCGATCTGGGTGGCACGGCGGTTTGCGATGTAGCGAAGGTAACCTTTGAACATCGATGCGTTCATGCCCAGCACACCGCGCGGCATGGTGTCTTCGGCGTAACGGTACTCAAGCTCGACGGCCTTCTCGAAGATCGTCTTGATCTCGGCCTTGAACGCAGCCGTCCACAGGTGCGGGTTCTCGAGCTTGATCTGGTTGATCAGGTCGATACCGAAGTTGCAGTGCATCGACTCGTCGCGCAGGATGTACTGGTACTGCTCGGCAGCACCCGTCATCTTGTTCTGACGGCCCAGCGCAAGGATCTGCGTGAAACCGACGTAGAAAAACAGGCCTTCCATCAGGCAGGCAAAAACGATCAGGCTCTTGAGCAGCGTCTGGTCGGTCTCGGGGGTGCCGGTGTGGAAATGCGGGTCCATGATCGCGTCGATGTACGGGATCAGGAATTCATCCTTTTCGCGAATCGACTTGACCTCGTGGTACGCGTTGAAGATTTCGCTCTCATCCAGACCCAGCGACTCCACGATGTACTGGTAGGCGTGCGTGTGGATCGCTTCTTCGAATGCCTGGCGCAGCAGGAATTGCCTGCACTCGGGGGCCGTGATGTGGCGATAGGTGCCCAGCACGATGTTGTTGGCGGCCAGCGAGTCGGCAGTGACGAAGAAACCAAGATTGCGCTTGATGATGCGGCGCTCGTCTTCGGTCAGGCCGTTGGGGTCTTTCCACGTCGCGATGTCGCGCGACATGTTCACCTCATTGGGCATCCAGTGGTTGGCGCAACTGGAAAGGTATTTCTCCCACGCCCACTTGTACTTGAAGGGCACCAACTGGTTGACGTCGGTCTGCCCGTTGATGATGCGCTTGTCGGCTGCGTTCACCCGGCGTGTGCTGAGCGCTGAGGCAGGGGCGCTCTTGACTACGGGCTGAACCGGGCGTGCCTCGAGCGGAAATCTTGCAGACTGCAAAGCTTGCGCAGGCCTCTTTGCCGAAGCCGGCGCCACGGCTTCAAATCGGGGCCCCGGCACGACCGCCTTGGGCAGCGGGGGGGGTGGAGTCTTGATGTCTTCTTCCCAGACCAGCATGAGTATTTATATCCTGTATGTTTTGATTATCTGGGTGTTGCGAGCGAACACCAAGCACTGTTGACAGATGAGCCGACTCGTTGTTGCAGCAGAGCATCGCAGACGCGCTCGGCCGGCTGCGACTGCACATCGAAAACGACACGCCGACGCGTGTGCGCTGCAGCGATCAAGGGTGCACAGCAGCTCATTGGCAAGCCTCGCAACCAGGGTCGTCGATGGCGCAGAACTTGATGTCGGTGGCAGGGTCCGATGCAAAATTCGCAACCCCGGCTGAAGCCGCTGCAGCAACTGCCGAGGCCGGGGCCTGACCCATCGACACCGCGTTCAGCGAGCCACGGGACACGGTGGATTTCTCTGAATAGGTGGCACTGGTGGTGCGCAGGTAGTAGGTGGTCTTCAGGCCCCGCAGCCAGGCGAGCTTGTAGGTCTCGTCGAGCTTGCGGCCCGACGCACCCGCCATGTAAATGTTCAGCGACTGCGCCTGGTCGATCCACTTCTGGCGCCGCGCGCCAGCTTCCACGAGCCAGGTGGCGTCAACCTCGAAGGCCGTGCTGTAGAGGCGCTTCAGGTCTTCAGGCACACGGTCGATGGGACGCAACGAACCGTCGAAGTGCTTGAGGTCCATCACCATCACGTCGTCCCACAAGCCCAGGCGCTTCAGGTCCCGCACGAGGTACTCGTTGACGACGGTGAACTCGCCCGACAGGTTGCTCTTCACCGACAGGTTGCCGAAGCTGGGCTCGATGGAGGCATCGACGCCGACGATGTTGCTGATGGTGGCCGTGGGTGCGATGGCCACGCAGTTGCTGTTGCGCATGCCGTGCTCGGCGATGCGGGCCCGCAGTGGCGTCCAGTCCAGGGTCGAGCTGCGGTCAACCTCCAAGTGGCCGCCGCGCTGTTCGCTCAGCAGGTCCAGCGAATCCTGCGGCAGGATGCCGCGGTCCCACAGGCTGCCGCGGTAGCTGCTGTAGCGGCCGCGCTCTTCGGCCAGCTCAGTGCTGGCCCAATAGGCGCAGTAGCACACCGCCTCCATGCTGCTGTCGGCAAAGGCCACGGCCTCTGCGCTGGCATACGGAACCTTCAGTTCGTACAGGCAGTCCTGGAAGCCCATGATGCCCAGGCCCACCGGGCGGTGGCGCAGGTTGCTGTCGCGCGCCTTCTTGACGGCGTAGTAGTTGACATCGATGACGTTGTCGAGCATGCGCATCGCAGTGGCCACGGTGCGCTTGAGTTTGACCTGGTCGATCTGGCCATCAAGCAGGTGCTGCACCAGGTTCACGCTGCCCAGGTTGCACACCGCAATCTCGGTGTCGCTGGTGTTCAACGTGATCTCGGTGCACAGGTTGGAAGAGTGCACCACGCCCACGTGTTGCTGCGGGCTGCGCACGTTGCAGGCGTCCTTGAAGGTGATCCAGGGATGGCCGGTTTCGAACAGCATCGACAGCATCTTGCGCCACAGGTCCTTGGCTGCCAAACGCTTGAAGAGCTTGATCTCGCCACGATCAGCCTTGGCCTCGTAAGCGGTGTAGGCCTCTTCGAAGGGCTTGCCGAACTTGTCATGCAAATCGGGGCAGGTGCTGGGCGAGAACAGCGTCCAGTCGCCGCCCTCGACGACGCGCCGCATGAAGAGGTCGGGTATCCAGTTGGCCGTGTTCATGTCGTGCGTGCGACGGCGGTCGTCGCCGGTGTTCTTGCGCAGCTCCAGAAACTCCTCCATGTCGAGGTGCCAGCTTTCCAGGTAGGCACACACCGCGCCCTTGCGCTTGCCACCCTGGTTGACGGCCACGGCCGTGTCGTTGACGACTTTCAGGAACGGCACCACACCCTGGCTCTTGCCATTGGTGCCCTTGATGTAGCTGCCCAATGCGCGCACGCGCGTCCAGTCGTTGCCCAGGCCACCGGCAAATTTGGACAGCAGCGCGTTTTCTTTCAGCGCCTCGTAGATGCCGTCCAGATCATCAGCCACGGTGGTGAGGTAGCAGCTGCTGAGCTGTGAGCGGCGCGTGCCGCTGTTGAACAGCGTGGGCGTGCTGCTCATGAAGTCGAAGCTGGACAGCACGTTGTAGAACTCGATGGCACGGGCTTCGCGATCAATCTCACCCAGCGACAGCCCCATCGCCACGCGCATGAAGAAGGCCTGCGGCATCTCAATGCGCGTCTCTTCGATGTGCAGGAAGTAGCGGTCGTACAGCGTCTGCAGACCCAGGTAGTCGAATTGCAGGTCGCGTGTGGCGTCGAGCGCGGCGCCCAGCCTGGCGAGGTCGAACTGCAGCAGCTTGTCGTCCAGCAACTCGGCCTGCACGCCCTTCTTGATGAAGGCGCCGAAGTATTCTGCATAGCGCTCACCCATCTGTTCATGGGTGACTTCGCCGCCCAGCACTTCGCGGCGAATGGTGTGCAGCAGCAGCCGCGCGGTGGCGCGCGTGTACGACGGCTCTTTCTCGATCAACGTGCGGGCGGCCATGATGGCGGCCTTGTAGACCTCGTCCATCGGCACGCCGTCGTACAGGTTGCGGCGGGTTTCGGCCAGGATCGGCTCGGCCTGCACGTCGGCGCCCAGGCCGGTGCAAGCCGACTCGATCAGCGAACGCAGGTGGTGGGCATCCAAGGGCACACGCTGCCCGTGTTCAATGACATGCAGCTCCACAAGCTTGGGGGCTGTGGCCTGCCCCTGGCGCGCGCGTTCTTGTGAACGGCGCTCGCGGTACAGCACATAGGCGCGCGCCACTTCGTGGTGCCCGCTGCGCATCAGGCCGAGTTCGACATGGTCCTGCACGTCTTCGATGTGGAAGGTGCCACCGCCAGGGCGCGAGCGCAGCAACGCGCGCACAACCGTCTCGGTCAGACGTTCCACCGTTTCACGAACGCTGGCTGATGCGGCGCCCTGGGAGCCGTGCACGGCCAGAAAGGCCTTCATCAGGGCGACGGCAATCTTGTTCGGTTCGAAGCTGACCACCGCGCCATTGCGCCGGATGATCTGATAGCCGGAATAAGCGGCCGAGGCCAGGTCGACGCCTGTCGCTGCGCTGCGTTGCGGCTGCGCGAGCGGCGCCATGGTGCTTGATGAAGTCTGCATTCAGTTCCCTCGGAATAGGTAGAGCAAGAGGTGCTTGTGGTGGGGTGTGCTGTCGTAGCGGGAAACACAGCAACCGGATCTGACATCTGGAGCGCGCAGGCTCGAGGTGGAATCAGCGGGAGCGTGGCGTTCGTGGCAAGCCGCGTGCCCAAGCCGATGACACTTCAAAGCTCGCTTCTTCTGGCCGACCAGCGCGCACTGGAGCTTCAGGTATGGCCTTCCTGGAGGTGGCTTCACCCCAATTGCCGCGGTTGACTGCGATCCCCATAGGACACTATATCTGGTGTCTGTGGGCCGGACAAGCCACTACCGCTAGCGTCGGACACATAAAACACCTGAGCAGCTGGGCGCGGCGCCGGAACGCGCAGGCCGGCTCTGGAAACCACTGGATGCAGCCCGCCAGCGGCCCGCGCCGCGTCAGCGCTGCAGCTTCACGCGTGGAGCCAGGAACGACGTGCAACAACAGAAGAAAACGCGTGGCAACCCGCGCCACGTCTGCATCATGGCAAGCGGCACGGTGTCGGCAAGGGTCCGGCTCCGCGCAGCGCGCGCCGCAACTGGCGCCAATCAAAGCCAGGCCCCGGATCGAATTTTCGGCCCGGCGCGATGTGTTCATGGCCCACGACCTCACTCAGCCCGTAGTGGCCAGACAACACACGCAGCAGGCGTGCCAGCGCAAGGTACTGGCCGCTGTCGAAGCTCAGACCGTCCAGGCCCTCCAGCTCGATGCCAATGGACCAGTCATTGCAGTTCTCGCGGTCCCTCCAACAGGAAACACCCGCATGCCAGGCACGCTGATGACAAGACACGAACTGCAGCACACGCCCACTGCGGCGGATAAAGAAGTGCGCCGACACCCGCAAGTGCTGGATGGTCTCGAAGTAAGGGTGGGCGGCTGCGTCCAGGGTGTTGGTGAAGAAACGCTCCACCGCGTCGCCACCCCAATGTCCCGGCGGCAGACTGATGGCATGAACGACCGCCAACGTGGCCACGACCCCCGAAGGACGCGGGCCGAAGTTGGGGCTGGGCCGGTGCGATGCGCCCTGCCACCAGCCGTCATGCCATGCACAACGCTTCGGCACCGGCGTCAACCCGGTGGGTCGGTGCGCTCGCCATCGCCCACACCGGTACCTGCACCACCACCCAAACCACCACCCAAACCAACGCCCACACCCACACCCACAACAATATCCACACCGATACCCACACCGATACCCAGGCGCGCCATGCGGTAGCGCATCTGGCGCAGCGACAGGCCCAGGCTGGCGCCAGCGGCGGTGCGGTTGTAGCGAAACCGGTCCAGCGCGCGCACCAGTATGTTTCGTTCGACGTCGTCCAGATAAGTCACCAGATCCGCGGGCAGGGCTGCGGTGGGCCCGACAGCGGTGGCCGCAGGTGGCGCCAAGCCGGGCAACGGGCGCTCCTCAGCCGCTGATGCCAAGGCCATTGCCGGCTCGGGCAGCAGCGCCGCGCGGCTATCGGACGGCATGGCCAGCGCAGCGAAGCCGGAGTCATAACCGCTGTCATGCAGCATCTCGCTGGTCAGGCCCAGTTCATCGGACCCGATGTCGGGGCCGCTGGCCAGCGCCAGCGCGCGGTGCAGCAGGTTTTCGAGTTCGCGCACGTTGCCCGGAAAACGGTAGGCCATGAGTTGGCGCATGGCCTGTGGCGTGAGCGCGGGCACGGGTGTGACGCCCGCGTCGCGGGCGATGCGCAACAACGCCTGCGCGCAGATGACGGGCAGGTCGGCCATGCGCTCGCGCAGCGCCGGAATGCCGATGCGAATGACGTTGAGCCGGTAGAACAGGTCCTGCCTGAACCGCCCTGCCTGCACTTCTTGCCCCAGGTCGCGGTGCGTGGCGCTGACCAGCCGCACGTTCGTCGGCACCTCGGCCACGGCGCCCACGGGCCGCACGGCCCGCTCCTGGATCACACGCAGCAGCTTGCTCTGCATCAACAGCGGCAGGTCGCCAATCTCGTCAAGGAACAGCGTGCCACCCTGCGCGGCCTGAAAGAAGCCTTCACGGTCTTCAGTGGCGCCGGTGAAAGCGCCCTTGCGGTAGCCGAAGAATTCAGACTCCAGCAGGTGCTCGGGGATGGCGCCGCAGTTGACCGCCACAAAAGGACCGCGTACACGCGGCGAACAGCCATGAATGGCACGCGCCACCAGCTCTTTGCCGGTACCCGATTCGCCGTGCACCAGCACCGGGGCCATGCTGCGCGCGACTTTGGCAATCAAGACACGCACCTGCTGAATGGCCGCAGACTCACCCACGATGCGCGCCAGCGCTTCACCCTGGGGCGCCGCTGCCGCCCTGGCGCGCGACAGTTCGGCCGGGGAGTTGGCCGCCGCCGCAGTCGCGACAGTCGTCACTGCCGGCGTGCGGCCTATCGCCGACGCCACCACGGCGCGAAACTGCCGCAAATCCACCGGCTTGGTCAGGTAGTCGTAGGCGCCGGCCTTCAGCGCCTCGACAGCGTTCTCGGGCGAACCGTAAGCCGTGATGACCACCGCCTTCTCGTGCCGCCCTGCCTGGTCGATGCGGCGCAACAGGTCCAGGCCCGTGCCATCAGGCAAACGCATGTCGGTGATGACGAGCTGATAGGCGCCGGGCCCGCGCGCCTGCAAAAGCGCCCAGGCTTCTTCAACCGTGCCCGCGCTTTCCACGTCGTAACCTTCCCGCACCAGCGTCAGCTCGTACAGGGTGCGCAGATCGGGTTCGTCGTCCACCACCAGTAGGCGTGGGCTGGTGCTGGAACTCACGGGTGGGCTTGGGGTTCTAGGGCAAGCGTGCTGGCGGGGCCTGAGAGGGCGCGACGCTGCAGGCAGACGACGAATTCGTTGCGCAGCCGCTCTGAAGATGCGCGGCGGTGGTAGTCGATGCTGGCGCCGTAGCGCTCGCACAGCTCGCGGCAAATATACAGGCCCAGCCCGGTGCCGCGGCTGCGGGTCGAAAAGAAGGGTTCGAACAGGTAGCGCTCGATCTCCGGCGCAATCAGCGGGCCGTCGCTGAGCACGGCCAGCTCCACCGTCTGCTCGTCGCGCGCGCGCAGACGCAACAAGATCGCACCGGCCTGGGCACTGGCGTGGCGGTGCGCGTTGTCCAGCAGGTTCACGAGCACGCGGCGCAAGTGTTCGGGGTCGAACAGCGCACCCACCGGCTGGGTGCCAAGCTCGGCCAGCAGGCGGCTGTCGGCGCCCATCGGCAGGGCCACCGTTCGGGCCCATTCCGATGCATCGCGGGCCACCGTCTGCTGCACGTCGATCACGCGCTCCAGCACAGGCATGCCCGGGGCCACCTCCATCACGTCGTCAACCAGCCGCTTCAGTCGTTCGACGTTGTCGGCCACCATGCAGGCCAGCCGCCGCTGATCGGGCTCGAGCGTGTCTTCCAGCATCAACGCATTGGCTTGTGCAATGGCCGCCAGTGGATTGCGAATCTCGTGCGCAATTCCCGCCGAGACCCGGCCCATGGCAGCCAGTTTCTCTTGCCGGATGCGCGCCTGCAGCGTGCGCACGTCTTCCATCAGCAGCACTGCGAAACCGTCACCGTGGGGTTCACCGGCGCCGGGCGGGCGGGCCGCGGCCAAGGCGTTTGCGCCGTCCCACGCCGGGCGGCGCATGAAGCGCACGCGCATGCGCAGCGTGCGCAGGTGGCCGTCCCCGAAGTCCAGCACCATGTCGCGCCCCGCCTCGGGCCAGCTGCCGGCGGCCATGGCCCCTTGCACGGCCGTTTGCAGCGCTTGCCAGGCCGCTCTTTCGTGCAGCATGAAGGGTGCAGGCGGGCTCAGTCCCTCGGACACCAACAGGGCCCGCGCGGCCGGGTTGGCAGCGCGCACACGCAGTTGCGGGTCCACCACCAGCACGCCATCCACCATCTCTTCGATCACCAGCCGGTTCAGCTGCGCCTGCTGCCGTGCCAGTTCCAGGCTGCCGCGTGCCGACAGTTCTTCGCGCGCCAGGCGCGCCGCCAGTTCACCGGCCAGCAAAGTGATGATGAACAGGCCGAGGCCCGCCAAACCCGTCTGCAGCATCAAGGCCGGCATTTCGTTGGCCGGTGCCGTTCGCCAGGCCATCATCAGCAACAGCAGCGCCACCGCCGAGGCCGTGCCCAACGCCAGCACGCGCGACGTGAAAACACCCGCCATCAACACCGGCAGCACCAGCAGGGCACCGTAGTTGAAGGTCGAACCTCCTTCCAGCAGATGGAGTGCCGAAAACGCCACCAGGTCGACGCCGATGGTCAGCAGCCACTGGCGCCGCCTCTTGCCACGCAGCGTCTGCGGCTGGGCCAGCGGGCTGAAACTGGGCAGCAGCCACAAGGTCACGGCCTGTATGGCGTAGGCCAGAGACACCATCGCGAGCCACTCGGAGCCCCGCGAGCCGATCAGGCTCGACACCCCTTGCACGACCACCAGGCCCAACCCGATGGCAGCGCGTGCTGCTGCATAGGTGCGGTAGACGCGCGCCAGCGCGCTGTCCTGCAGCGCCGAAGCCTGCCGCTCCTGACGCGCAAACGACGGCGCAGACCGCACCGCGTCGCCGGCGGAGAGCCAGCCCGCATCGAAGAATGAATCGCCGCCCGGCCCGGTCTCGTTGCCGGAGGCGCCGAAGAGAGCGCCGCTGCGTCGCCGGCCCGCAGGTCGGCGCCGGTCGACACCGCGACGATCACCGGCACGGCGGTCGGTGTCTGCCGCTGACTGCGACGCGGCCGCGCTGCCGGGGTCCATGACGAAGGAAGCTGCGGCTCAGCGCGGGCCTGCCAGGCGATGCACATCGCCGCAGTACAGGCGCCCCTGCGCATCGACCACGGCCTCGCTGCGGGGCAGGTGCAGGCCGCAGTGCGTGCAGCCCACCATGGTCTGTGTGTCGGCGGCGTCTGGTGTGCCCGTGCCCTTCGCACCGCCCTTCGCACCGCCCGCCGCACCCGGCCCGGCATCGCCGCCAGCGTCATCAGGCCTGGCGTCGCGGCCACGTCCCCGGGTGCGGCCCATCAGCAGCCACATCACCACGATCACGATCACCAGCACCAGCACGTATTTCATGACCTACCCGCCCCTGTCGACGCAGACCCAGCGCAGCCGTGGCCGAAACCACCGGCTTCAGCGCGCCAAAAAGACCTCAAGCACAAAGCGCGAACCGGCATAGGCCAGCAGCAACAACACCGCACCGGCATACAGCCATCGCGTTGCGCGCCGGCCGCGCCAGCCGCGCCAATGACGGCCCGCCAGCAGCGCCGCGAAGACGGCCCAGGCCAGCAATGCAAAGACCGTCTTGTGCTCGAAACGCCACTGCCCGGACGTCAGCAAACCCAGCAACAGTGTGGCGCTGAGAGCGGCAAAACCGGCCGCCACGAAGTTGAAGGTCAGCCGCTCCAGCTGCAGCAACGGCATGCCGACCTTGCGGCCTTCAGCCTCACCCGACAAACCTGCCCGCAGCCGGCGTTCAGCGGCATCGAGCATCAATCCATGCAGCACCGCAGCACCAAACAAGCCGTAGGAGCCGACTCCGAGCGCAAAGTGCAGCGGCGCCAGCGCCGTCGCGGCGCGCTTGGCCTCGCCAGGAAAAGCGCCCGCCAGACCAACCGCCAACGCGCCCAGCAGACCCAACCACTGGCGCACCGCAGGCAACGGCAGCAGCCGGCTTTCGACGGTGTAGACCGCCGTGACGAGCCACACCGCCATCGACAGCACGGGCCCGAACCCCAGGCGCGCACCGCCCTCGGGCTGGCCCAGCCCGGCAATGTCGATCAGCAGCAGCAGCGCATGCAGGACAAAGGCGCCGAGGAAGGCGGCCACGGCGAAGCGCCGCAGCGCCTGCACCGGTGCCGCGGCGAGCAGATACAGCAGCACCGCCACTGCAACCAACGGCCATTGGCCGGTGGGGCCCAGCAGTGGCGACGCGCTCGATAGAATCATGCTGACAGTGTACTGATCGCGGGCCCGTCTTCACGGCGCCCGCCCGCAAAGCAACCATGGCCACCACCCTCACCGACCGCCTGTCAAAGATGGTCAAGACGATGCGCGGCCAGGCGCGCATCACCGAAAGCAACGTGCAGGATATGCTGCGCGAGGTGCGCATGGCGCTGCTCGAGGCCGACGTGGCGCTGCCCGTGGTGCGCGACTTCATTGCACGCGTCAAGGACAAGGCACTGGGCCAGGAAGTGGCCGCTTCGCTGAACCCCGGGCAGGCCCTGGTGGGCATCGTGCACAAGGAACTGGCCGCGACGATGAGCGACGCTGGCCTGCCGGGTTCGCCGTCGCGCCCGGTGTCCGAAATGAATCTGGCCACGCAGCCGCCGGCGGTCATCCTGATGGCCGGCTTGCAGGGCGCCGGCAAGACCACCACCACGGCCAAGCTGGCCAAGCACCTGATCACCAAGCGCAAGAAAAAGGTGCTCACGGTGTCGGCCGACGTCTATCGGCCCGCCGCCATCGAGCAGCTGAAGACCGTCACCGCACAGGCCGGCGCCGAGTGGTTCGCATCCGACCCCGGCCAGAAGCCGCGCGACATCGCACTGGCCGCACTGGACCACGCCAAGCGCCATTACTTCGACGTGCTGCTGGTGGACACCGCCGGCCGGCTGGGCATCGACGCCGCGCTGATGGCCGAGATTGCCGAGCTGCATGCGGTGCTGAACCCGGTGGAGACCCTGTTTGTGGTCGACGCCATGCAGGGCCAGGACGCCATCAACACCGCCAAGGCCTTCAAGGACGCGTTGCCGCTGACAGGCGTCATCCTGACCAAGATGGACGGCGATTCGCGCGGCGGTGCAGCGCTGTCGGTGCGACAGATCACCGGCGCGCCGATCAAGTTTGCCGGCACCTCTGAAAAGATCGATGGCCTGGAGGTCTTCGACGCCGAACGCCATGCCGGCCGGGTGCTGGGCATGGGCGACATCGTGGCGCTGGTGGAAGAGGTGCAGAAGGGCGTGGACGTCGAGGCCGCGCAGAAGCTGGCCGACAAGGTCAAGTCCGGCAGCGGCTTCGACCTCAACGACTTCCTGTCGCAAATCAGCCAGATGAAAAAAATGGGTGGGCTGTCCAGCCTGATGGACAAGTTGCCGAGCCAGTTGACGGCCAAGGCGGCGGGCGCGGACATGGACAAGGCCGAGCGCGACGTCAAGCGCATGGAAGGCATCATCTGTGCCATGACCGCGCTGGAGCGCCGCAAGCCCGAGCTCATCAAGGCCAGCCGCAAACGGCGCATAGCCACCGGCGCCGGGGTGCACGTGCAAGAGGTCAACCGACTGCTCAACCCGTTCGATCAGATGCAGGGCAGGATGAAGAAGATGAAGGGCAGCGGCCTGATGAAGATGATGAAACGCATGGGCGGCATGGGCGGGGGCGGTTTTCCCGGCATGCCGCGGCCCTGACCGTCGACTCTGACCGTCGGCTCTGACGCGCAAGTTCGATTTCCCCATGCCCGGCGCGCTGTCCACGATCTGGTTGCCGCTGTTGGTGCTGTGGCTCCTGGCGGCCGGTGCAGCCGGGTGGTGGTGGCGACACAAACGAGCGGCAGCCCGGGAAGACGGGGCCACGCGTTCCGCGCTCAGCACGGTGCAGGCCCCATCGGCTGACCCGGCGTCGGCCAGCCAGCCGCAGGCGGCCCTGGTGCTGGGCAGTGTGGAAAGAAAGGCCTACCGCCTCTTGCGCGAGGCCTTTCCGCGCGCCGAGGTGCTGGCGCATGTGCAACTGCTGCGCTTCATCCGCCTGCCGCCGCGTGAGCAGCGCGAAAGCTGGCTGCAGGGCGCCGGCGTGCTGGACGTCGACCTGTTGCTGTGCGACGGGCGCTTTCGCGTGCTGGCCGCTGTCGATGTCCGCACGCGGCGCGACACGCCGTCGGGCAAGCAGCGCAGCGTACACATGGAGCGCGTGCTGAAGGCCGCCGGCATACCGGTGCATGTGTGGCACGAAGAGAGCCTGCCGAGCGTGGCCGATATTCGAAGCACCCTTGCACCCGCCCTGGCGGCGCGCAAGGCGCAGGCCAAAGCTACAGAAGCCCTGAACGCCGTTGCCGATCGGGCCGCTGATTCAGATGCTCCACCTGGAGCACCTGGGTTGCAGTCTGCATCACCTGCAACACCGATGTTGCAGTCTGCATCACCCGCAACACCGATGTTGCAGTCTGCTTCAGCTTCGACGATGGTGGGGCTGCAGAGCTCGGCAACCCATGGCGCCGCAGAAGCATCGACGCGGGCACCCCCGGCAGCGTCGGCATTGCCGCTGACCGTCGAACACGCCGCGCTGCAGGGGCGCCCCGAGAACCGCTGACGGCGCTGCGCCAGCGTGCGCCGCACCATGCGCGGTCCCACGCACCGCAACATGCGACGCAACATGCGACGCAAATGCGGCCACAGGCGTGACGCTCCCTGAACCTCTTCAGCCCAGCAACGCCTGCGCGAACTCGCGCGCATCAAAGGTCTGCAGATCTTCAAGCTTCTCGCCGATGCCGATGAAGTACACCGGCACCACACGC
>JBBQMM010000058.1:0-13845 GCA_038328935.1 Burkholderiales bacterium | reverse complement strand
CCGTTGTCAGCGGCGGTGGCCGCGTCGGGCCCATCGCATGCGCCCGCGGACGAGCGCGATGCGCGCGCAGACGAGCCAGCCGCCGACGAACTCGCCACCGTGGCGTGGTGCGCCGTGCACGAGGTGCCAGGTCAGGGCCTGTCTGCGAACGATGCCGAGGGCCGCGAGTGGCGCCTGGGCTCGCCAGCGTGGGTGCTGTCGTCAGTTGGATCTGGTCTGATGGCGGGTCAAAATCTCGGCCCGCCGCAGCAGGCGACGGGCCAGCAAAGCACAAAAAAACAAAGCGAAGTCGAGCCGAGCCGCGTGGCTTTCGGCCCGGCGGGCGAAATCTGGGCGACTTTCGACTTCCAGGAAATGCTGCGGCCCGGCACCGCAGACGCCGTGCAGGCGCTGCTGCGCGACGGCGCCAATGTGACACTGTTGACCGGCGACGTGCCCGCCCGCGCCAAAGAGTTGGCCCAGCGGCTGGGCCTGCAGCAGGTGGTGGCGGCGGCCACACCGCAGGCCAAGCTGGCAGCCGTTGCGGCTGCGCAGGCGCAGGGCCATTGCGTACTGATGGTGGGCGATGGCATCAACGACGCGCCCGTGTTGGCGCGCGCCGATGTGTCGCTGGCGATGGGCCAGGGGGCGCTGGTCTCGCGCGGCCAGGCCGACGCCGTCGTCACCAGCAACCATCTGGGCGACCTGGTGCGCGCGCGCGCCACGGCACGCAAGGCGCTGGCCATCGTGCATCAGAACATGTGGTGGGCTGCAGGCTACAACGCCATCTGCATTCCATTGGCGCTGGTGGGTTGGCTGCCACCCTGGGCTGCCGGGCTGGGCATGGCCAGCAGTTCGCTGGTGGTGGTGCTCAATTCCCTGCGCGCGGCTCGTTGAGCGCAGCCTGGGTACGCTGCGACGGCAAACTTCAACGCATTCAGTAAGTTCAACGCCCCCCTTACGCCTGCATCATGGAAAGCCTGTACCTGCTCATCCCGCTGTCGGTGGGCCTGGTATTGATCGTCCTGGCCATCTTTGGGTGGGCGCTGAACAAGGGGCAATTCGAGGACCTGGACGCCGAAGGTGAACGAATCCTGACAGACGAGGCCGGTTCACTTGATACCGATCAAGCTGCCAAACCGCACCCCACCGGAAAATGACGCATCGTTCTGACCTGTCGCTCTGACGTATCGCTCTGACGCATCGCCCTGAAAAGAGGAGTTCCCCTATGGCTGTTCAAGCCGCAATTTCCCCCGCCAACCCTGCGGCCATGCAAACTTCGGTCAGTGACGGCATCTACACCGACGATCCGGTGCGCCTGTTTGCGCTCGCGGCCGTGCTGTGGGGCGTGGTGGGCATGCTGGTGGGGGTGATCATCGCCTCCCAGCTGGCCTGGCCCGAGCTGAACTTCGGCATCTCGTTCTTGAGCTACGGACGCCTGCGCCCGCTGCACACCAATGCGGTGATATTTGCCTTTGGCGGCTGCGCGTTGTTCGCCACCTCTTACCACGTGGTGCAGCGCACCTGCCAGACGCGTCTGTTTGCTCCCAAGCTGGCAATGTTCACCTTCTGGGGTTGGCAGCTGGTCATCCTGGCCGCCGCCATCACGCTGCCGCTGGGCATGACGCAGGGCAAGGAATACGCCGAGCTCGAGTGGCCCATCGACCTCTTGATCGCCGTCGTTTGGGTCAGTTACGCGGTGGTGTTCTTCGGCACCATCGGCATCCGCAAGGTGCGCCACATCTACGTCGCCAACTGGTTCTTCGGTGCCTTCATCCTTGCGGTGGCGTTGCTGCACATCGTCAACGGTGCGGTCATTCCGGTGAGCATGACCAAGAGCTATTCGGCCTATGCCGGTGTGCAAGACGCGATGGTGCAGTGGTGGTACGGCCACAACGCCGTCGGCTTCTTCCTGACGGCTGGCTTCCTGGGCATGATGTATTACTACATCCCCAAACAGGCCGAGCGGCCGGTTTACAGCTACCGCTTGAGCATCGTGCACTTCTGGGCGCTGATCTTCACCTACATGTGGGCCGGCCCGCACCACCTGCACTACACCGCGCTGCCTGACTGGGTGCAGAGCGTGGGCATGGTCTTCAGCCTGGTGCTGCTGGCGCCCAGCTGGGGCGGCATGATCAACGGCATCATGACGCTGTCCGGTGCCTGGCACAAACTGCGTGACGACCCGATCCTGAAGTTCCTCATCGTCAGCCTGTCGTTCTACGGCATGAGCACGTTCGAGGGCCCGATGATGTCGATCAAGACCGTCAACGCGCTCAGCCACTACACCGACTGGACGGTGGGCCACGTGCACAGCGGCGCCCTGGGCTGGGTGGGCATGATCACCATGGGTTCGCTGTACTACCTGATCCCGCGCCTGTTCGGCAGCAAGGCCATGTTCAGCGTGCGTGCCATCGAGTTGCACTTCTGGATCGCCACCATCGGCATCGTGCTGTACATCGCCGCGATGTGGATCGCCGGCGTGATGCAGGGCCTGATGTGGCGTGCGGTGAATCCCGACGGCACCCTGGTGTACTCGTTCGTGGAAAGCGTGAAGGCCACCTACCCCTACTACGTGGTGCGGCTGCTGGGTGGTTTGCTCTACCTCAGCGGCATGCTGATCATGGCCTGGAACGTGGTCATGACGGTGAAGAGCGGCAAGCCGGCTGCGGCTCCGATTCCGGCCGTCAAGCTGGCCCCCGCCTGACCCACCGCTTCGGAGTCCATCAACATGGCACAACACAACGCACCGACGGGTCACGAGAAGATCGAGACCAACAACTTCCTGATGATCGTGCTGATCTTGGTGGCCGTGGCCATTGGCGGCATCGTCGAGATCGTCCCGCTGTTTTTCCAGCGCTCGACCACGCAGCCGGTGGAGGGCCTGAAGCCGTACACGGCGCTGCAGCTGGCGGGCCGCGACGTTTACATCCGCGAGGGTTGCTACAACTGCCACTCGCAAATGGTGCGGCCGTTCCGCGCCGAGGCGCTGCGCTACGGCGCGCTGTCCACGGCTGGCGAGTTCGTCTACGACCACCCCTTCCAATGGGGCAGCAAGCGCACCGGGCCCGACCTGCACCGCGTCGGTGGCAAGTACAGCGACGAATGGCATCGCACGCACCTGATCAACCCACGGGATCTGGTGCCGGAGTCCAACATGCCGGCCTACCCGTGGCTGGTGAGCGCTGCGGTCGACCCCGCCAGCATGGCGCCACGCTTGAAGGCACTGCGCATGGTGGGCGTGCCCTACACCGACGACGAGATTGCCAAGTCGGGCGAAGCCGTCGCCGGCCGTACCGAAATGGATGCGCTGGTGGCCTATCTGCAAGTGCTTGGCACGGCCAAGCAGTAAGGAGCAGCGCGATGGACGTCAACACCCTGCGCGTGGCCGTGATGATTGCCGGCTTCGTGCTCTTCCTGGCCCTGATGGTCCACACGTGGAGCAAGAACCGCCGACATGACCATCAAGAAGCCGCCATGCTGCCTTTCAGCAGCGAAACTGATGGCGATCTGCGCCCGACCGAAAACCGAGGAGAAAAGCTGTGAGTGACTTCGTCCACAGCGGCTGGGCCCTGTTCGTAGCCGTATCCACCGTCGTCAGCCTGCTGGCCTGCCTGGCATTGCTGATCATCGCCAGCCGCCGCCGCGTGATGGCCAACGACAACACCACCGGCCACGTGTGGGACGTCGACCTGCAAGAACTCAACAACCCGCTGCCGCGCTGGTGGATGTGGCTGTTCGTGATGACGGTGGTGTTCGCCGCGGTCTACCTCGCCTTCTACCCCGGCCTGGGCACCAACAAGGGCACGCTTAACTGGACCAGCCTGAACCAGTACGAGGCCGAGCAAGAGAAAGCCCGGCTTGCCATGGCGCCCGTGTACGCGAAGTACACCACCATGAATGCTGCTGATCTGGCCCGCGATGCGCAGGCCATGGGCATTGGTCAGCGCCTGTTCCTGAACAATTGCGCGCAGTGCCATGGCTCCGATGGCCGCGGCAGCAAGGGCTTCCCGAATCTGGCCGACAACGACTGGCTGGGCGGCAACGATCTGGACTACGTGAA
Organism: Burkholderiales bacterium; assembly: GCA_038328935.1. Classification (GTDB taxonomy): domain Bacteria; phylum Pseudomonadota; class Gammaproteobacteria; order Burkholderiales; family Burkholderiaceae_C; genus Rubrivivax. The sequence continues at coordinate 9,803 of JBBQMM010000058.1, read as the reverse complement.
GAAAGTGGTCGTCGAAGGCCGCATCGGCAACATGCCGCCGATGGCTGCCGCAGTCGGCACCGGAGATGACGTCAGGAACGTGGCCAACTACGTGCTCAGTCTGTCGGGCAGTGCCCACAACGACGTGGCAGCGCAGCTGGGCAAGCCCAAGTTCGCGGTCTGCGCGGCCTGCCACGGCGCCAACGGCAAAGGCAACATGGCGTTGGGCGCGCCCAACCTGACCGACAAGATCTGGCTGCATGGCTGGGGTGAAAAGGCCATTGTGGAGATGGTCAATGCCGGCAAGGCCAACGTGATGCCGCCGCAGGGCAAGCTGCTGACGCCCGAACAGATCCATGTGCTGGGTGCCTATGTGTTGGGCATGTCCCAGCCCACCACGGTGGCCGGCAGGTGAACACGGCAGCGCGGAGCAGGCAGCACCAGTGACGGAAACCACCGCTTCTGCTATTGCTACTGCGGCTGCGGGCGCAAGCCTGGCAGTGGCCCCCGACGACGCACGCGAAGCGGTCGTCTCGATGTACCGCAAGCAGGACAAGATCTACGCGCGTGCGGTCACCGGCTGGTTTGCCGCCTGGCGCTGGGCGCTGGTGTGGGGCACGCAGTTGCTGTTCTACGGCTTGCCCTGGCTGGAATGGAACGCGCGCCAGGCGGTGTTGTTCGATCTCGGCGCGCGGCGTTTCTACGTCTTTGGCTTGGTGCTGTATCCGCAGGACTTCATCTACCTGACGGGGCTGTTGATCGTCAGCGCCTATGCGCTCTTCCTGTTCACCACTGTCGCGGGGCGGCTGTGGTGCGGGTACGCCTGCCCGCAAACGGTCTACACCGAGATCTTCATGTGGGTGGAGCGCCAGTTCGAAGGCGACCGCATGCGCCGCATGAAGCTCGACGCTGCGCCCTGGGGCGTCGAGAAGCTGCTGCGCAAGGGAGGCAAGCAACTGGCGTGGTTGGCCATCGGTCTGTGGACCGGCTTCACCTTCGTCGGCTACTTCACGCCCATACGCGAGCTGTGGGGCTTGACGCTGAACCTGGCGCTCGGACCGTGGGAATGGTTCTGGGTGCTGTTCTACGGCTTTGCCACCTATGGCAATGCGGGCTGGATGCGCGAGCAGGTGTGCAAGTACATGTGCCCCTACGCCCGCTTTCAGAGCGTGATGTTCGACAAGGACACGCTCGTCATCAGTTACGACGCCGAGCGCGGCGAGCCCCGTGGCACGCGCGGGCGCAAGACCGATCTGGCGGCCAGCAACCTGGGCAGTTGCATCGACTGCGGGCTGTGTGTGCAGGTGTGCCCCACGGGCATCGACATCCGCAAGGGGCTGCAGTACGAGTGCATCGGCTGCGCCGCCTGCATCGATGTGTGCAATGGCGTGATGGACAAGATGCAGTACCCACGTGGCCTGATCCGCTACGACACCCAGAACGGGCTGAACCAGCATCTGAGCCCTTCAGCCTTGATTCGGCGCATCTTCAGACCGCGGGTGCTGGTGTACAGCGCCGTGCTTCTGTTCATCTGCGCCGGCCTGGCCATCAGCCTGTACATGCGCAGCAGCTTCAAGGTCGACGTGTTGCGCGACCGTGGTTCGCTGGCGCGCGTCGTTGACGACGGTTGGGTGGAAAACGTCTACCGCCTGCAGGTGATGAATGCCACCGAGCGCGCCCAGCGTTTCCGCATTCAGGCCACGGGCCTGCCCGGCATCGCTGTGGAGGTGGCGCCCACGGTGGTGGTTGAGGCTGCGGCCGCGAAGTGGGTGCCGGTGGCCGTGCGCGTGCCGCCACAAGCGGCGGCCGAAGCCGGCGCAGGCAGCCACGCCATCCAGTTCGTGGTGGAGCTGACCGAAGAACCCGGTGCCAGTGCGGCAACGGGCACCGTAACGGGCAAGGTAACGGGCAAGGGCGCCACCGTTTCAGAAAAATCCACCTTCATCGTGCCGCGATGAAATCGGTACCAACTCCGGAGACTCCAATGACCCTCTTGCACAAACCCGCGACGCCCCACGCTCAAGCGCTACCAGCCACTGCCGACGCGGAGCAGACCGTTGACTGGTGGCGTCTGCCCATCGTGTGGATGGTGGTGGGCGGGCCGGCAGTGGTGGTGGTGGCGTCGTTTGCCACCTTGGCCCTCGCCATCCGCCACCCCGACCCCGTGCTCACCGCGCCCGCAGCCACCTCGGGTGCCCACATGCCGGCCGTGCAGGCGCGCAACCATGCTGCCACGCCGAAGCCCTGAAAGTCGCTCGACCGTCAGCGGCTCTCCCGTCAGCCGCTCTCCAATCAAGAGCTCTCACATCTGACCACAGGCTCAACCGCAGCGCCGTCGAAGCAGACCTGACCATGAACAGCACACAGGAGCGCAGGCCATGAGACGACATCTGCGCCGAGCCGCAGCGGTGCTGTGGTCGGGTTTCCTGGTGGCGGCGGCGCTGGAACTGGCGGTGTTCGCCTTCGTCGATCCGCAAACGCTGCACGGCTTGTCGGGTGCCCTTTTGCACGCTCCGACCACGGCGGTCTATACGCTGGCGTTCTTTGTGTTCTGGGCGGCGGGTGCCGCTGGCGCCGCGTTGAGCCTGTTGCTCGATGGCAGTGCCGAAGACATCAATGCGGCCGGCGCCGAACGTGGCAGACCGGGTTCCGGCACGGCGCCGTTTTGAGCAGCGACCGGCGCAGCTTTCAGACGTTCGCGCCGCTGACCAGCTTTTGCAATGCCTGAGCGTCCCGTATTTCGATTTGCCGTTGTTTGACCTGCAACACGCCGTCGTCCTGCAGCTTTGAAAAGGCCCGGCTCACGGTTTCGAGTTTGAGGCCCAGATAGCTGCCGATCTCCTCGCGTGTCATGCGCAAAACCAGCGACTGCGATGCAAAACCGCGCGTGTGCAAGCGCTGGGTCAAGTTCAGCAAAAAAGCTGCCAGACGTTCTTCGGCGCGCATGCTGCCCAACAGCAGCATGACACCGTGTTCGCGCACGATCTCGCGGCTCATGATGCGGTGAAAGTGCCGCTGCAGGTCGGTGAGCTCGCGCGACAGGTCTTCCAGCTGCTGGAACGGAATCACGCAGACCTGTGAGTCTTCCAGCGCCACGGCGTCGCAGGTGTGGTGTTCAGTGCCGATGCCGTCCAGGCCGATCAATTCACCGGCCATCTGGAATCCGGTGACTTGTTCTCGCCCGTCCTCGGCCGACACGCAGGTCTTGAAGAAGCCTGTTCTGACGGCGAACAAAGAGGTGAACACATCGCCCGTGCGGAACATCGATTCGCCGCGGACGATGGTTCGGCGGTTGGCAACGATGGCGTCCAGGCGGTCCAGTTGCTCGTTGGACATGCCCAACGGCAGGCAAAGTTCACGCAGGTTGCAGGTGGAGCAGGCAACCTTGAAGGGCTGGATGCGAATGACGGGTGCGGGGTGGGTTTGAAGCTGCGTCATCGTGCGTCCTCGGTGGCTGGGCAGCGGCGGTGGTGGGCGCCCAGCCCGGCCTTAGCGTAACACCTTGCTCGAAGACCGCTGATCGAAGAGCCTGTGGCGGTGACCGGCCGGGTCTGAGTTCCGTACTGCAGCGGAACACTATGCTGCCACGGCACCGGCTTGCGATAGGGTGCTTGCGAGAGGTTGCTTGCAATCGGTCGCTTGCAATCCGTCGCTTGCAATCGGTCGCTTGTGATCGGTCGCGTGTGATCGGTTCGCTTGTGATTGTGCGCTTGCGTTAGGTCAAGACGCCAAGATGCCAGTTTGGCAGAGTTCAGGGCATGACCAACGCTGCGCTCACGCCGACGATCCCCCCCAGGGCCGCTTTGCCCGAAACCCGGTTGTCGGTGGCGCAGTTGCGCCAACTCGACGTGCCCGGCCCGCGCTACACCTCGTACCCGACGGCTGATCGTTTTGTCGAAGCTTTCGGAGCCGCCGACTACGCACAAGCCCTTCGCCAACGCGCCGAGGGCGCCATGGTGGGCGGTGCCGCGCCGCTGTCGCTGTACGTGCACATACCGTTTTGCGAGTCGGTCTGCTACTACTGCGCCTGCAACAAGATCATCACCAGGCACAAGAGCCGCGGCGTCGGGTACCTGGAACTGCTGGGTCAGGAGATAGACCTGCATGTTGCCGAACTCGGGCCGGGCCATCAGGTGCAGCAACTGCATCTGGGCGGCGGGTCGCCCACGTTCTTGTCCGACGAGGAGCTGGCGCAGTTGATGACGCGCCTGCGCCAGGCGTTTCAGCTCAGGCCCGCTGCTGAAGTTTCCATCGAGGTCGACCCGCGCACAGCGAACCCGCAGCGCCTGCGCAACCTGATGGCCATGGGATTCAACCGCATCAGCTTTGGCGTGCAGGACTTCGACGAGCAGGTGCAGCTGGCTGTGCACCGGGTGCAGCCCTTGAGCCAGGTGCGCGAACTGATGGACGAAGCGCGCGCGCTGAAGTTCGATTCCATCAACGCCGATCTGATCTACGGCCTGCCCAAGCAGACGCCCGAGTCCTTTCGCCGCACCATCGCCCAGGTGGCCGAGTTGCGGCCCTCGCGCATTGCGCTGTACGGCTATGCGCATTTGCCGCAGCGCTTCAAGCCCCAGCGCCGCATCCAGGGCAGCGAGCTGCCCAGCGGCGAAGCGCGTGTGGCCATGCTGGGCGACGCCGTTGCCGGCTTCATCGCGCAGGGGTACGTTTACATCGGCATGGACCACTTTGCGCTGCCAGACGATGTCCTGGCCGTGGCCAAGCGGCAAGGGCGGCTGCACCGCAACTTCCAGGGCTACACCACGCTGGCCGATGGCGACCTCATCGGTCTGGGTGTTTCATCGATCGGCCGCGTGGGTGCCACCTACAGCCAGAACGCGAAGACGATGGAGGAGTATCGCGACGCGCTGGCCTGCGGCAACCTGCCAGTGGTGCGCGGTTTGGCACTGACGCGCGACGACCTTGTGCGGCGCACGGTGATCATGTCGTTGATGTGCCAGGGCCGGGTCGACTTCGAGAGCGTCGAGCTGGCGCATCTGCTGGATGCCCGCAGTTACTTCGAACGCGAACTGCAGCAATTGAAGCCCTTGGAGGAACTGGGCCTGGTGACGGTGGATGACAAGGACATCGTCGTCACGGCGCTGGGTTGGTATTTTGTGCGCGGCGTGGCCATGGTCTTTGACAAGCATCTGCAGGCCGACAAGACGAGGGAACGGTTCTCGCGCATCATCTGAAGCATGGACGCCGCTCTCATCACCAGCGCCGCGCTGCTGGGCTTGGCCGGTACGCCGCACTGCGCGGCCATGTGCGCCGCGCCCTGTGCAGCGGCCACGGCGGGGCAGGGGCGGGCGGGGATGGTGGCGTTTCAGCTGGCGCGGGTGGCCAGCTATGGCTTGGCGGGCGCCGTGGCTGCATCCAGCGTGGGTGCCCTGGCGGCCTGGTCGCAGATGGCGCCGGCCTTGCGCCCGTTGTGGACGATGCTGCATGCTGGCGCCTTTGCGCTGGGCTTGTGGTTGCTTTGGCAGGGCAGGCAACCGGCGTGGATGGGGCGGTGGGGGCGCATGCCCACAGCGCTCACCACACCCACAGCACCCACCGCACAAACCATGGTGTTCAGCCGGGGCCTTGCCGCTTCCGGCTCCGGTGCGGGCTCCGCACCGGATGCGTCTTTTGACAACATCGCGCGCCAGTCATCCCCGTGGCGCGCGCTCACCGCCGGCGCGCTGTGGGCGGCCTGGCCCTGCGGGCTGCTGCAGTCGGCCTTGCTGGTGGCGGCGTTGACTGGTGGCGCAGCCGCAGGCGCATCGGCGATGGCGCTGTTTGCACTGGCGTCGTCGGCTGGCCTGTTGTTGGGGCCGTGGGCCTGGCGGCGCTGGCTGTCCGGCCCCGGGGCCGCACGGCGCGAAAGGTGGCTGGCACGGTTGGGTGGTGGCATGCTGGCTGCGGCGTCGGCATGGGCCTTGTCGCACGACCTCTGGCACCGCTTCGCGGTGTGGTGCGGTCTGGCCTGAGTTTTCCATCGGCGCCGCGCCCTGAGCCCGTTCGTTCGCCGATGACTGGCGCCAGACGGCTTGCGGCTGGCCACTTGCGGCTCTAGCGCCGGGGCCCGTGAAATAGAATCGTGTAGTTGTCAACACTGCACAAGGCACCTTGAAAAACAGGCGCCGGGAGACGCGATCCATGTACCAGCACATCAAAGTTCCCGCCACGGGCCAGAAGATCACCGTCAACGCCGACTATTCACTCAACGTCCCCGACCAACCCATCATTCCCTACATCGAAGGTGACGGCACGGGCCTGGACATCACGCCGGTGATGCTGAAAGTGGTGGACGCAGCCGTGGCCAAAGCCTACGGTGGCAAGCGCAAGATCCACTGGATGGAGGTGTACGCCGGCGAAAAGAGCACACGGATGTACGGCCCTGACGTCTGGTTGCCCGAAGAAACGCTGCACGCGGTGCGTGACTACGTGGTCTCGATCAAGGGCCCGCTGACGACACCGGTGGGTGGCGGCATTCGCAGCCTGAACGTGGCCCTGCGCCAGGAACTCGATCTCTACGTCTGCCTGCGCCCCATCCAGTACTTCAAGGGCGTGCCCAGCCCGGTGAAGGAGCCCGAGAAGACCAACATGGTCATCTTCCGCGAGAACAGCGAAGATATCTACGCCGGCATCGAGTTCGAAGCCGAGAGCGACAAGGCCAAGAAGCTGATCAAGTTCTTGCAGGACGAGATGGGGGTGAAGAAGATTCGCTTCCCCAACACCTCGGGCATCGGCATCAAGCCGGTCAGCCGTGAAGGCACCGAGCGCCTGGTGCGCAAGGCGATCCAGTACGCCATCGACAACGACAAGCCCAGCGTCACCATCGTGCACAAGGGCAATATCATGAAGTTCACCGAGGGCGGCTTTCGCGACTGGAGCTATGCGCTCGCGCAGCGTGAGTTTGGTGCGCAGCCGATCGACGGCGGGCCGTGGTGCAAGTTCAAGAACTCGAGGACCGGCAAGGACATCGTCATCAAGGACAGCATTGCCGATGCCTTCCTGCAGCAGATCCTGCTGCGCCCGGCCGAATATTCAGTCATCGCCACGCTCAACCTCAACGGCGACTACGTGTCCGACGCGCTGGCCGCTCAAGTGGGTGGCATCGGCATTGCACCAGGTGCCAACCTGAGCGACAGCGTGGCCATGTTCGAGGCCACGCACGGCACGGCGCCGAAGTACGCCGGCAAGGACTACGTGAACCCGGGCTCGGAAATCCTGAGCGCCGAGATGATGCTGCGCCACATGGGTTGGCAGGAAGCTGCCGACCTCATCATCAGCAGCATGGAAAAGTCCATCGCGAGCAAGAAGGTCACCTACGACTTTGCGCGCCTGATGGATGGCGCCACGCAGGTATCGTGCTCGGGGTTCGGCCAGGTGATGATCGAGCACATGTAATGCGGTTTCAGGGCGCCTGCGGACGAGTCGATTCGGCTGTCGCGCGAAGAGCAGTTAGCCTTCGTGCGAGCCCTGCTGCAACCGCCAGCGCCGAAGGCGCGCCTCAAGTGCGCGGCCAAGGCCTACCGCAGTACCGGCGCATAGCCGGTGGCTTGACCAACATCACTGTTGAGCCTGGGCCATCTTCACTCCGCGCGTAGAGCACCACTGTTCAAGGTCGGACCAGCGCCAGGCGATCGCGCGCGGGCCCAGGTGCACCGGACGCGGAAACGCGCAGCTGGCCACCAACCGGTAGATGGTCGAGCGGGCGAGGCCGGTCGCCTGGATCACTGCAGGCAAGCGCACGAACAGGCGAGCCTGCTCCGCAGCTCCGTGGGAGGTGGATGCGAGGCGGTTCATGCAGTTCGTTGTGCCGGCGATGGCGAAATCGCAGGTGCGATCACGCCGCACCCGCGCGATGAGTTTTCGGTCAATGTCATCGTCGGTAGGTGCAAGCCAATGGTCTCGCGGGTGCTCGCGAGTTTGGCGCGGGAATCGGCCGCAGTTCTTGCAAGCGGGGCCCATGTTCGCCACGCATTTCGTATGCAAAAAACATCACATTGAGCTTGAATTCGCATATGCTCCGGCATGGCCGCCCTCGACACCTTCATCGACGACCGTCTCGCCGCAGGGCGGTGCTGGTTCAGTCGCGATGACGCGCTCGCGTCTGGCATCGCCCTGAGTACGCTGTCACCGGCACTGACGCGTGCCGTTGGCAAGGGCAAGCTGGCCAGCCCAAGGCACGGCTTCTACCTCATCGTGCGGCCCGAACACAGAGCGGCAGGGGCCGCGGATCCGGCCGAGTGGATCGACCCGCTGATGAAGCATCAGGGCCTGGGCTACCGCGTGTCGCTGCTGCGCGCGGCGGCCCACCACGGTTCGTCGCACCAGGCGGCCATGATCTTCCAGGTGGTGGCGCCGCGCCAACTGCGCGATCTGACGCTCGGCGCGCATCGCCTGCAGTTCGTCTACCAAGAGCCCGAGGCCTTTGTCGCCTGTAACGAAGCCTCGCTCGTCGAGGCAATCAAGACGCCAGCGGGCTTCGCCGTTGTGGCTGGCATTGAGGTAACGCTGCTCGACTGCGTGCGCTACATGCATCGCGCGGGCGGCCTCGGCAGCGTGGCGCAGATCGCCAAAGACCTTGGCGCACACGCTGATCAGCGTCGGCTGGCAAAAGCCGCAGCGCATTACGAAGGCGCTGCGGTGCGTCGGCTGGGCTACCTGCTCGAACAAGCCGGCCACGCCAAGCAGGCGCAGGCCTTGCGCGCGTATGCCGACAGCGCAAGGCACTTTGCACCCCTTGACCCCGGCGTCAGACCGATCGTGGCAGCACTGGCGGAGGTTCCAGAGCGCGATCCGTCCTGGAAGCTGCTGATCAACGAAGTCATCGAGGTGGACGCGTGATCCCCCAGGCCTACATCCAGGCCGGGCGGGAGCACGCCCCGTGGCCGAACCCGGCGCAGGTCGAGCAGGACTTGATCATCTGCCGCGCGCTCTGCGACCTGTTCAACGCGCCAGCGCTTGGCGGAAAGATTGCGTTCCGCGGTGGCACGGCTATCCACAAGCTCTTGTTCAAGCAACCGCTGCGGTATTCAGAAGACATCAACTTGGTGCAGACACAGGCCGAGCCCATCGGCCCCACGGTCGACGCCATCCGCGACGCGCTCGCCTGGCTCGGCAAGTGCAACCGCGAGCAGGCGGGGCATTCGATGCACCTGGTCTTTCGCTTTTCGCCCGAGTCCGCGCCACAGGCGACGCTCAAGCTGAAGGTCGAGATCAACACCCGCGAACATGAATCCTCGCTGGGCTACCGCGGCTACCCCTTTGCAGTGGCTAGCGACTGGCACTCGGCAAAGGCCGAACTCGTGTCGTTCGAGCCCGAGGAACTCTTCGGCACCAAGCTGCGCGCCCTGCTGCAAAGGCGCAAGAACCGAGACCTCTTCGACCTGCACCATGGCCTGACGCAGCTTGGGCTGGACCGCGATAAGGTCGTGACCTGCCTGAACCACTACCTGGCGCTCGAAGGCCACCTCATCAGCCGAGCGGATGCTGAAGAACGGATGCTCAAGAAGCTCACCCGCAGCCTCACGGAAGACATCGAGCCATTGCTGCCGGTGGGCGTGAACTTCGACGAAGCCCTGGCGATCGATGCGTTCAACGACGTGTGGTCAACCCTCATTGCACGGCTTCGCGGGGACGCCTGGAAGCTCACTGCCGAGGTGGTCGCGCAGTTGCGCAACACGTATCCACGGCTCTTGACGTGAGTCGAGCGACAGCAACAGGACACCTTGAGCGCGAGACGACGACATGACCGAAGCCGACACCTGCCGCGAGTTCGTCACACCCAAGCTGGTCGAGGCTGGCTGGGGCGCGGCCGAATCGGTCATCGG
>JBBQMM010000057.1:0-13877 GCA_038328935.1 Burkholderiales bacterium | reverse complement strand
AGTATCTGGCCAACCCCAAGCAGGTGCACTGGATCGTGGAGATGGGCACCGAGCGCGCGCGCACGGTCGCCAAGCAGACGATGAAGGACGTCCGATCAGCCATGGGCCTGAACTACTGACATGAACGCATTGCAAACCTTCGAAGTGCACCCGGGCAGCGAGCCGCGCGCCACCGTCATCGTGCTGCACGGCCTGGGCGCGGACGGCACTGACTTTCTGTCGTTCGCCGACGAGATGAAGCTGGCTGCGGTGGGGCCGGTGCGCTGGGTGTTTCCGCGGGCGCCCGAAAGGCCCGTCACCATCAACGGCGGCCACCGCATGCGCGCCTGGTACGACATCCTCGGGGCCGATCTGGTCAAGCGCGAAGACGAAGCCGGCGTGCGCGAGAGCTTTGAGCAGGTGCACGCACTGATCGACCGCGAAGTGGCGCGCGGCATGCCGGCGCAGCGCATCGTGCTGGCGGGCTTTTCGCAAGGCTGTGCCATCACGCTGGGCGCCGGCCTGCGTGCATCCATCGCTGCCGTGCAGGCGCTGATGCACCGCGAGGTGGAGCGCGGCGTGCCTGCGCAGCGCATCGTGCTGGCGGGTTTTTCGCAAGGCAGCGCCATCGCGCTGGGCGCCGGGTTGCGGCACGACCAACGCCTGGCCGGCCTGGCAGGGCTGTCGGGTTACGTGCCGCTGGCCGACACCACGGCGGCCGAACGCCATGCCGCCAACGCGGCAACGCCGGTCTTCCTGGCCCATGGCATCAACGACGGCATGGTGCCGATGGCGCGCGGCAGCGCCGGGCGCGACCTGCTGCTGGGCCTGGGGCAGCCCGTGCAGTGGCAGCAATACCCGATGGAACACTCGGTGTGCGTCGAAGAAGTGCGGGCCTTGCAGCAGTGGCTGCTGCAGGTGCTGGCCTGAAAGCGCCCCCGCAGGCGGCGTTGCTTCCGCCCCCCCCCGAAGGGGCATGAGTAAAGTAACCAAGTGACTTTTAGTCATGAGCATCCAAGGCCCCTGTCGGCGCCCGGCGTTCGCGAAGTAAAACAACTTCTGGTTATGAAGTTGTACTTCGATATTTTGTTTACTTGAGAGTGCCGCCACCTATGCATTCACCCTCACCCCAGCCCTCTCCCTGGAAGGGAGAGGGAGCAAGACAAATCGGCCGCCAGGCTGGCGTCATCGCCGGGCCTTTGCTCCCTCTCCCTGTCAGGGAGAGGGTTGGGGTGAGGGTGCAATGCCGGCCCTTCCACAGTACCGTCGCACATGGGCATTCACCCTCCGAACACATACAACTGTGTAGGGACAGAACAGGCCCTGGCCGACCGCAGATCGATGTCGTGGCCAGCACCGGGACGACCGTTGTGCGGGGCCACTGTGAGTGCCCTGTCGTGCTCGCTAGCAATGGCTCGAAACCTGTCCGACCACCCCGTCGTGGAGCTCCACGTGGCAGAAGCTTTCCTTGACAACCCCCTGCTGCTGGCGCCGCGCCAAGCCCGGCGTCGGCCGCTGGGTGCGGGCGCATTCGTGCTCAGCCACCCCGAGCCGCTGGGCCCCTATGCGCGCTGCGTGGGTGAATGGCTGGAGCGCTGGGCCCAAGCGACGCCCGAGGCGCCGGCCTTCGCCGAGCCGTTGCCCAGCAGCCCCGACGCCGGCTGGCGCGAGCTGAGCTACGCCACGCTGCGCGAGCAGGTGGGCGCCGTGGCACAGGGCCTGCTGAACCTGAACCTGCCGCCCGCCAAGCCCGTCGTGGTGCTCAGCGACAACTCGCTGGACCATCTGGTGCTGCTGCTGGCCGGCATGCACATCGGCCGCCCGGTGTGCACCGTTTCGAGCGCTTACTGCCGACTGGCCGGCACCGACTTCAGCCGCATCCACGGCATCCTGCATGCCCTGGACCCGGCGCTGGTGTACGCGTCCGACGCCCAGGTTTACGGCCCGGCCGTGCGGGGCGCGCCCGTGCAGGCTGTGGCTGTGTTCAGCCAGGGCGCCGAGCAGCATCCGGGCGCGCTGGCCTTCTCCCACCTTCAGGCCAGCCGCGAAACACCGGCCGTGATGCACGCCTACGCCGCCATCACCCCCGACACCCACGCCAAGTACCTGCTCACCAGCGGCAGCACCGGCCACCCCAAGGTGGTCATCAACACGCACCGCATGCTGTGCGCCAACCAGCAGATGCTGGCGCAGACGCTGCGCTTCCTGGAGCTGGAAAAGCCGGTGCTGCTGGACTGGCTGCCCTGGAGCCACACCTTTGGCGGCAACCACAACACGAACCTGGTGCTGCGCCACGGCGGCTGCATTTACATCGACGACGGGCGCCCGATGCCCGGCCTGGTGGACAAGACGCTGGCGCACCTGCGCCAGGTGCAGCCCACGGTGTACTTCAACGTGCCCCGCGGCTACGAAATGATGCTGCCGGCGCTGGAGCAGGACGACGAACTGGCGCGGCGTTTCCTGGGGCCGCTGCGCATGCTGTTCTATGCCGGCGCGGCCATGCCGCCCTCCACCTGGCAGCGCTTGCGGGCTGTGGCCCGGCGCGTGCGCGCCGAGCCGCTGTGGATGACCACCTCCTGGGGCAGCACAGAAACGGCGCCGGCCAATACCTATGTGCACTGGTTCATCGACGAACCCGGCGTCATCGGCTTGCCGATGCCCGGCGTGAGCCTGAAGTTCGTGCCCAACGGCGGCAAGCTGGAAATGCGCGTCAAGGGTGAGCACATCTTCCCGGGTTACCGCCACAACCCCGAAGCCACGAAGGCCGCCTTCGACGAAGACGGCTACTACTGCATCGGCGACGCCGGCCATCTGCACAGCGAAGACAACCCGCTGCAAGGCGTCGTCTTCAACGGCCGCGTGGCCGAAGACTTCAAGCTGACCAGCGGCACCTGGGTCAGCGTGGGCACGCTGCGCGTGCGCCTGGTGTCGGCACTGGCGCCCTATGTGCAAGACGTGGTCATCACCGGGCACGAACAAAGCGAAATGGGTGCGCTGCTGTTCCTCAGTGAAGCAGGCCGCGCGCTGACGCCCGCCGAGCTGAACGAAAAGATCAAGCTGGCGCTGCGCAGCCTGAAAGCCGAGGGCGGCGGTTCTTCACAAACCCCCACCCGCGCGCTGGCCCTGCCCGATGGGCCCAACGCAGCGGCAGGCGAGATCACCGACAAGGGCTACGTCAACCAGCGGCTGGTCCTCACACGCCGTGCAGCCGACGTGCAAGCCCTCTATGCGACCCCCGCCGACGCCCGCGTCGTGCAGCCCTGAAAGCGCCCCCTTTGAAACCGCAACCCGCCTTGTCGTTCGAACCCTGTACCGCCAGCGGCGCACTGGCCTCACACGGCCTGCTGCAGCTGCAGCAGGCGGGCGAGGTGCTGCACATCCGCCTGCACCGGCCGGCCAAGCGCAATTCCATCAGCGACGAACTGCTGGCCCAGCTGCACACGGTGTTCGTGAACATGCCCAAGGGCATCCGGGCCGCCGTCATCAGCGGCGAGGGCCCGCACTTCTGCGCCGGTCTGGACCTGTCGGAGGTGAGCGAGCGCAATGTGTTCCAAGGCCTGCAGCATTCACGCGCCTGGCACGCCTGTTTCGACGCCATCCAGTTCGGGCCGGTGCCCGTGGTGGCCGTGCTGCACGGCGCGGTGGTGGGCGGCGGGCTGGAACTGGCCGCGTCGGCGCACCTGCGCGTGGCCGAAGACAGCAGCTTCTACGGCCTGCCCGAGGGCACACGCGGCATCTTCGTCGGCGGCGGCGGCTCGGTGCGCATCAGCCGGCTGATCGGCGTCACCCGCATGACCGACATGATGCTGACCGGCCGCGTCTTCGACGCCGACGAAGGCCAGACGATGGCCTTCAGCAACTACCGCGTGGCCGACGGCCTGGGGGTGGCCAAGGCGCTGGAACTGGCGACGAAGATAGCCACCAACGCACCGCTGAGCAACTACGCCATCACGCAGGCGCTGCCGCGCATTGCAGACCTGTCGGCCAGCGACGGGCTGTTCCTGGAGTCGCTGATGAGCAGCATCGCGCAGGGCGATGAAGCCGCCAAGCAGCGGGTGCGCGCCTTTCTGGAAGGACGCGCCGACAAGCTTGCAAAGTCGTGACCTCCGCCGGGCTCGAAGGCCGATGAAGCCCAACCGCTGAAGCCCGATCGCTGAAGTTGGATCGTTGAAGCCCGATCGTTGAAGTTCAACCGCTGAAGCCACGCCGATGAGCAAAACCCACATCTACCCGGTGAACGTGCACTTCGGTGACTGCGACCCTGCCGGCATCGTCTTCTTCCCCAACTTCAGCCGCTGGATGGACGAAGCCTCGCTGTCGTTTTTCATGGCCTGCGGCGTGCCGCCCTGGCGTGAGCTGGTGCAGACGCGCGGCATCGTCGGCACGCCGCTGCTGGAGATCCACACCAGGTTCATGCGGCCGGCCACCTATGGCGAGACCATCGAGGTGCACACCACCATCGAAGAATGGGCGGCCAAGACCTTCAAGCACCGCCACGTGGTCAAGCGCGGCGATACCGTGCTGTGCGAAGGCACGGAGGTGCGCGCCTTCGTGATCAAGGACCCCGCGCATCCTGAACGCATCAAGGCCATACCGATTCCCGAAGACATCAAGGCCTTGTGCGGCGGTTGAAGGCAGCGACGGGTTTGCACGCAGCGTTTGCCCAACCCCAAGCCCCCCGACCCCCGGCCCCCCGGCGCTATTGAGCTACTGCACTCCGGCCCCCGGCGCTACTGCGCGGTCCAGCCCCCGTCCACCGCCCAGGCCACGCCGCGCACGTTGTCGGCGCCGGGTGAACACAGGAACACCGCCAGGTCGCCCAGCTGTTCGGGCGTGGTGAATTGCAGCGACGGTTGCTTCTCAGACAACAAATCGGTGCGCGCCTGGTCGCCGCTGATGTTGCCCGCCGCCGCGCGCGCGTCGATCTGCTTTTGCACCAGCGGCGTCAGCACCCAGCCCGGGCAGATGGCGTTGACGGTGACGCCGGTGGTGGCCAGTTCCAGTGCGCTGGCCTTGGTCAGGCCCACCATGCCGTGCTTGGCGGCCACGTAGGCGCTCTTGGACGCACTGGCGACCAGCCCGTGCGCGCTGGCGATGTTGACGATGCGGCCCCAGTTGCGCGCGCGCATGTGTGGGATGGCCAGCCGGCTGGTGTGGAAGGCGCTGCTCAGGTTGATGGCGATGATGGCGTCCCAGCGATCAACCGGAAAGTCTTCCACCCGTGCCACATGCTGGATGCCGGCGTTGTTGACCAGCACGTCGACACCGCCGAAGCGCTGCGCCGCGAAGGCCATCATGGCTTCGATCTCGGCCGGCTTGCTCATGTCGGCACCGTGGTAGTCCACCGCCACGCCCAGCGCGGCGATGGCGGCCTTGGGGCCCGCGACATCACCGAAGCCGTTGAGCACGATGTTGGCACCCTGGCGCGCCAGGCTTTCTGCAATGCCCAGGCCGATGCCGCTGGTGGAGCCCGTGACAAGGGCGGTCTTGCCTTTGAGGGTCATTGATCACTCCTGAAGGTGGGAAGGGGCCCGTGCAGCAACGCTGACAGGCGTTGCCGGGCATTGTTTCACCCCGAACATGACAAAAAACGTTACGCAGCGATACCGCGCCGAAAGGACATCTGCGCCGGGGCCGGCGACCATGGGCGCCATGTTCAACCCCGGGCCTTACAAGCAACCAACGGCCCATCACCGAAGAAAGCACGACACCATGAAGACCTGGATCAAACGCAGCCTCATCGCCCTGGCCGGCGTCCTGGCCCTGGGCGGCACGCTGGCCGCCTGCAGCCATCGCCACCACCACGGTTGGCAGCAGATGAGCGAAGCCGATGCCTTGCAGATGAAGACCAAGCTGGTCGACCGCATGGGCAGCAAGTTGCAGCTGGACGCGGCACAGAAGGCCAGGCTGGGCACGCTGGCCGACAAGCTGCGCGAGCAGCGCAATGCGCTGGTCGGCAGCACCACCGACCCGCGGGCCGAACTGCAGGCGCTGATGGCGGGCCCGACCTTCGACCGCAGCAAGGCCACGGCGCTGATCGAAGGCAAGGTGGCGGCCATCAACAAGGAGTCGCCCGCCGTGGTGGCCGCCATGGCCGACTTCTACGACAGCCTGAAACCCGAGCAGCAGGCCCAGGTGCGCGAGTACATGAACAAGCGCGGCCGCCATGGCAAGGGCTCGGGTGAGCGTGGGTGAGCTTGGGTGAGCACCGGGGTGCCGCCAGGGGCCCCGTTTCGCATCCCCGAGAATCACTTCATGCGCCGCCTGCTGCTGATCGACGACGACGAGCACCTGGGGCCGCCCCTGGCGGCCTTCTTCAAACGCCATGGCTTCGAGCTTCAGCACGCCACGCGCCCGAGCGAAGGGTTGGCGTTGCTGCAGGCCGGCGGCTTCGATGCCGCCATCCTGGACGTGATGCTGCCCGAGATGGACGGCTTCGAACTGTGCCGCACCATCCGCCGCAGCACGGGCGCCGCCAGCACGCTGCCGCTGTTGATGCTGACCGCGCGCGGCGACGTGATGGACCGCGTGGTGGGCCTGGAGCTGGGTGCTGACGACTACCTGCCCAAGCCATTCGAACCGCGCGAGTTGCTGGCGCGCATACAGACCGTGTTGCGGCGCACGTCGGCGCCGGCCGCCACGCCCGCGGCCGAAGCCGCCAGCGCGCTGCGTTTCGAAGGCCTGAGCATCGACCTGGACCGGCGCAGCGTGCACTGCCAAGGCCAGCCCGTGGAGCTGACGAGCACCGAGTTCGAGCTGCTGGTGCTGTTGGCGCGCACGCCGGGCAAGGTCTACAGCCGCGACGACATCCTGGCACGGCTGCGCGGCCACGCCGGACAAGACGTGCACAGCCGCGCTGTGGACATCCTGGTCAGCCGGCTGCGCAAGAAACTGGAGCCGCTGGACGCGGTGCGCACGCTGCGCAATGCCGGCTACCTGTTTGCAGGGGTTCGGGTGTGAGCCTGCCCACCGATGCACTGCGCAGCCGCCGCAGCGCAGCGCGGGCCTGGGTTCGCGGTTACTGGCAGCGCGGCACGCACTCCATCAAGGGCCGGCTGGTGGCGCTGTTCGTGCTGCTGGCGCTCGCCACCACGGTGGTGTTCCTGCTCGGCACGCAGCAAATCTTGCAGAGCGGTTGGGTCGCCTACGTGCGCCCGCTGGTGGCCGACTACGCCCAGGTGTTGGCAGCAGATTTGGGCTCGCCGCCCGACCCTGCACGGGCCCGCGCACTGACGCAGCGGCTGCCCATTGCCGTGCACATCACGGGCCCGCTGGTGCAGCTCGACACCCACCCGGGCCGCTTTGATCGACGGTTCGGTGGCGACCATGGCCACGGCCGCAATGTCGACAGCGTTCGTGGTGGCGCTGGCAGCAGCGCTGCTGACAGCAACCATGACGGCAGCGCCGACATCAGCAGTGAAGCGAGCCCGGACCGCGACCTGCGCCCCTGGTCCTGGACCGTGCAACGCGCCGACGGCCACCGCATCAGCTTTGCGCTGGCGGCGCCCCCAGCCGCCGAGCGCCCGCGCCTGCTGGGCTGGGCCACGCTGGCGGCCTTGCTGGCGCTGACGGCGCTGGCCTACGCGGCCGTGCGGCGACAGCTGCAACCCATACAGGACATCAGCACCGGTGTGCAGGCCTTCGGGTCAGGCCGCTTCGACACCCCCATACCCGTGCGCAAACGCGATGAGCTGGGTGAACTGGCCACCCGCATCAACACCATGGCGCACAGTCTGAACGGCATGCTCGACGCCAAACGTGCGCTGCTGCTGGCCATGAGCCACGAATTGCGCAGCCCGCTGACGCGGGCACGGGTGAACGCCGAGCTGCTGGACGACAGCCCCGAGCGCCAGGCCCTGCTGCGCGACCTGGGCGAGATGCGCGACCAGATCACGGCGCTGCTGGAAGGTGAGCGGTTGGCCGACGGCCACCGCGCGCTGCACACCGAAAGCGTCGATCTCGCGGCACTGGCAACTGCAGCCGCTGCCGATGAACAGCGCGATCCGCAAGCCCCTGCCGTGGTGCTGCAACTGGCCGCGGGCGACTTCACCGTGCAGGCCGACCCGACACGGCTGCGCCTGTTGCTGCGCAACCTGCTGCAGAACGCACGCCGCCATGGCGCGGCCAGCAGCCCAATCAGTGCCGGTGGTCCCGGTGGCCTCGGTGGCCCCGGCGGCATGCCGGCACCCGAACTCTTTCTGCGCCGCGAGCCCGACGGCCGCACGGCCCTGGGGGTGCGCGACCACGGGCCCGGTGTGCCGCCGGCACAGCTGTCCCAGCTGGCGCAGGCCTTCTTCAGGCCCGACAGCGCGCGCACGCGCAGCAGTGGGGGTGTGGGCCTGGGCCTGTACCTGTGCCGACTGGTGGCCCAGGCCCACGGCGGCGAACTGCGCATCAGCAACGCCCACCCCGGGCTGGAGGTGGCGATGGTCTGGTAGCGCAGCGCACCCCGGCCGCCCCGTGCAGTTCGCCTGTCAGCCCTTGCGGCGCGCTGCACCCGCCCCAGCCGCAACTGCGGCCAGCACCAGCGCCAGGCTGCTGGGCTCAGGCACCGTGCCGTTCAAGGCAAAGGGGGCGCCGGTCTGGTAGGCATCCAGGCTCAGACTCTGCACGTTCCAGGTCGTGCCCACTGGCACCGTGAAGTCATCGGCGACGCGGTTGTTGGAACCTGCCTGCGCGCCGAAACCAAAAGTGCTGGCGGGCGCCGTCAGCACCGACACACCGCCGCCATTCACCACGGTCCCGTTGTCGAACACCGGGGCTGCCTGCACCGTGGCCGACAGGGCCAGTGACAGGTTCACTGCGCAGCCGCAGCCGCCGTGGCCGGCAGCACTGGGGTATGGGCCCCAGTTGTGGTCCCAGTTGTGGCCCCAGTTGTGGCGTCAGTGACGCCGTCGGTGATGGCGTCGGTGGTGGCGTCGGTGGTGGCGTCAGACTCCACTGCCGTGCAGCACACGCGCCAGCTGCACCTTGCTGCTGACCTGCAGCTTCTTGAAGACTTCGCCCAGGTGGTTGTTCACGGTCGATGCAGCCAAACCCAGACGCTGCGCGATCTCGGGCCCGGTGCAGCCGCTGGCATACAGGTCGGCAATGCTGCGCTGGCGGGCGCTCAGGCGGTCGCAGGCGGCACGCAGCCGCACCGCCAGCAGCACCGCATCGTCGTTCACCACCAGGCGCACGGCAATGCGGCGGCCGACGAACAGCGCGGGCTCCGGCTGCTGCACCGCCTGCACCAGCGGCGCGGGCAGCACGCCGCCCGACCACTGCGGCCACTCCAGGCGCAGCAGCGCCAGGCAGCGGTCGTCCAGGTGCTGCGTCACGCCCATGCGGTCGCAGACCGCGTGGCTGCGCGGCGCGGCAGGCGCGTCGGCACCCGCCGTTGCGCGCGACAGCTGGCTTTCGCGCGCGGTCTCCATCAGATGCGGCATCACGAACTGCAACAGCTGTTGATCAAGGACACCAAACGGCTGCCCTGCGGCCTGGCGCCAGACGCAGAAGAAGGCGCGCAGCTTCGACAGCGGTTCGATCTGCGTCATGGCCAGCCCGTGGGCCCAACCATGGCTGCCAAAAAAGTGCGGCGGCGCCGCGGCAGCGCCGCCGTCCACCGGCACCGCGAGGGTGTTGAATTTCAACGCCACGGCTGCCCCTGGCGCCGCGCGGGCGGCGGCCAGCAACGGGTCACCAGCGCTGCCTTGGGTCAGATAGCTGGCCCACATGTGGTCGGGCACGCCATAGGGGACCAGCGCCACCACCCGCTGCGCGGCCACGTTTTCAGTGCCCCAGATGCCAGCGTCGAAAGGCAACACCTCGGACAGCAGTTCGCAGGCGCGTGACTGGAATGCCGCGGCGGGCCAGGTACGGCAGCCGCGGTGCAGCTGCAGGACGACGCTGCTCAGCGCCGTCGTGCGGGCGTCATCGTCCAGCATGCAGCGGCCCGCAAAAGCTCATCAACAAACGCCCGGCGGCGTCACGGCCCTCAGGCCCTACCAGAAAGTACTGCAGCGCGAGACTCATGCCCGGTTGTCGGCCGCTGCGGCGGCAGCTTGAGCGCTGCCGGGTGTTGCGGCGGCAGCTCGAGCGCTGCCGGGTGTTGCAGTGGGTCAACGGGTCAGCGGGTCAGCGGGTCAGTGTGTGGGTGGGTCAGTGGCGCGGGCGCGCCGCCGGCGGCCTCCAGGCGATAGACATGGTCGCCGGGCTCAGCCACACAACCGGGCGCAATGGGCGCCCAGCCGCGGCGCAGCACCACGCGCCCGGCCGCATGGCACAACTCGATGCGCTGTGCCTGGGGTTCAAACTGGCGCACGAAACGCTCGATGTCGGCCGGCAGGCTGGTGCGCAGCCGCAACGCAAAGCGATCGCTTTCGGGGTGGTCGTCGAGGTGTATCCACGGCACCAGCGGGGCCACCGCCATCAGCGCATGCGAGCCGACGTCCACACCTTCGGGCACGTAGCCCTGCGCGGCCAGCCAGCCCTGGGCCTGGCTGCGAAGCGCGGGCCGTGCGGGGTCGATGCGCAAATCGCCCCAGGCCACGGCCAGCAGTTCCACCAGCCACTGGTTGCAGTTCTGGTACTGCAGGCTGTGCGCGTAGGCATTGGCGCTGTAGCGGGCGGCCAGCAGCGCGAGCGCGCGCGGCTTGTCCAGTGCGGCGCGTTGCAGCGCCTGCGCCGCCGCGGCCGGCAGCAGCACGGCCGACAGATAGCCGCTGTCAGGGTCTTCGGTGCCGGCCACGAAACCGCCTAGACCCTGGTCAAATACCAGCGGCCGGCCTTCGTCGCAGGCGTAGTAAAGCTGGCGCACCGACCAGGCACCCGCTTCACCCTGACGCAGCGCGATGCCGGCATGTGAATAGCGCACACCGAAGCGCGCCAGATTCAGCCCCGACCGCGCCACCAGCGCCACCTGTGCATCGCTGGCCTGCAGCGCATCCTTGGCGATGGCCGCAAAGCGCAGCAGCCGGTCCAGCTGCGGCGCCTGCAGCGGCGTTTGCACGTCGCAGAAGCGCTGGCCCACACTGGCGGCTTGGGCGGCCGGCGGCAACAGGGCGCTCGCGGCCACCAGCACCAAGCCGCTAGCGGCCACCAGCAACCGGCCGCTCGCGGCCATCAGCACCCGGCCGCTCGCGGCCATCAGCACCCAGCCGCTTGCGGCCATCAGCACCCAGCCGCTTGCGACCCGCGGCAGCAGTTGCCGCGCGAACCGAGCCGCCCGCCAGGGCAGCGGCAACGCGTCACAACGTGACGGCGCGCGTCTCGAGGTCAGAGCGCCAATCGTCGGCCAGCAGCAAGAAAAAGGCCGTCTGCGTGGCTGCATGGGCCACTTCCATACCGTACGGGCGCTGGCGCAGCTCGATCAGCGCCAGCACGGCCAGGCGCTGGCTCTGTACGGCCTGCCGCGGCAGGTCCAGCCGCACCGCACCGGCAACTCCCGCGGTTGCGGCGGCCTGCAGGTGCAGGCGCACATGGCCCGGCTTGCCGGCCACATCAGCCACTTGTTCGATGCGGTAGGTGCCCTCGGCCACCTTCTTTTCGCCCGAAGAGCTGTTGCTGGAGCCGGTGAGCGAATCCGACAGGCTGCCCACGGATTTGGACCCGGCGCTGCTGGCCGAAGAAGCAAAACTCTCGGCCGACGCCGCCGTGGCGAACAGGCTGATGAGGGTGGCGCCGAGGGCGCGGACGACGGTGTTGGACATGCAATGGCTCCGGAGCAACCGGCCCCAGCGCCGGCACCTTGAAGATAACCCGCCCTGTGCGCGCGCCGGCTGCCCTGCGGCGACAAAACAACTGCCGACGCCAAGCGCGTCACGCCCGTGCAGCCGACGATGGCCACCCAACAGCAACACGGCGCGCTGCGTCGGGCCTGGCGTTCAATCCCGGCTGCACGCCAGCGCCGCCACTGCACGCTGCACGCCGCTGCCGATCGGAATGCCTTGCACCTGCAGCGCCGCTTCCACTGCACCCAGGCAGCCCAGCATCGTGGCCGGGTTCTGGTCACCCAGATGGCCGATGCGAAAGCCGCGGCCCTGCAACGGGCCCAGCGCACCGGCAAAGGCGACCTGGAAGTCTTCTCGCGCCACCGCACGCAGCGCATCGACATCGGTGCCCGCCGGCACCGTGATGGTGGTCACGGCGCTGGAGCGGCTGGACGGCACCTGGCCGAAGAAGCCCACGGCGCCGGCTTCGGACCAGCCTTGCACCGCCGCATGCACCAGCCGCATCAGCAGGCGGTGGCGCGCCAGCACCCGGGGCAGGCCTTCCTGCTGGATGAGCGCCAGCGCGGCCTCCAGCCCGGCCAGCAGCGTCTGCGGCGGCGTGCCGCAGAACTTGCGGTAGGCCAGCGGGCTCTTGCGCGCCACGCAGTCCCAGTAAAAGCGCGGCGCGGGGTTGCGTTGCACCGCTGCAAAAGCGCGCTCGTTCAACGCCAGAAAGCCGATACCGGGTGCGCACATCAGGCCCTTCTGCGAAGCGCCCAGCGCCACGTCCACCCGCAACGCGTCCATCTCGAAGGGCTCGGCGGCCAGCGACGCCACCACGTCGGCCACGAACAGCGCCGGATGACGTGCCGCGTCCAGCGTGGCGCGCAGCCCCGCCAGGTCGCTGGTGATGCCGCTGCTGGTGTCGGTGTGCACCACGAACACCGCCGCGATCTCGTGCGCGGTGTCGGCGCGCAACTCGGCTTCAACCACCGCCGGATCGATGGGCAGCCCTTCCACCCAGGGCGTGCGCACCACGCGGCGGCCCAGTGCCTCGGCCTGCACCGCCCACGACTCCGAGAAGTGGTCCGTGCCCGGAATCAGCACCGCGGCGCCCGGAGGCAGCAGGTTGACGATGCAGGCTTCCCAGGCGCCGTGGCCGTTGCAGATGTAGAAGAACACATCGGCGACATTGGTGCGCAAGACCTGTCGCAAGCCCTGCTCGCAGGCGGCGATGGTGGCGTCCAGCCGAGGGTCGCCCATGTCCATGGGTTGGCGCATCAGCGCGTGCAACACCTCGTCGGGCAAAGGCGTGGGGCCGGGTGAGTGCAGCAGGCGGCGACCAGGAATTCTTGCGGGCATGGCAGGTGGCGCGTTCAGGCGCGGGCGGCGGTGGACGCGGCATGGTACGGCCTGGGTTTGTTGCGCCAGAACTGTTGCGCCAGAACTGCACGCCAGGCCGGGCGCTGCTGCGACCGCAGGGCGTCAAAGCCCATGACTTCGCCTTCAGCGAGTCAAGCCAGCACTCTCTCGGATCACTTGTTGATGCGTTACAGCATGCGCCAGTCGGTCTTCAGACAATGTTGGCAGCCCCCGGCCGGAAGCGACGCCTTGCGCGCGCGACCGCGCACAACAAAGAGCCCCCTGCTGCTTGCGCAGGAGGGGGCTGCGTCGGGCCGCCGACGATCAGCGGCTGGCCGCGCTGGCAGGAGTGGATGCGGGTTCGGCGGCCTGCGGCTGCACGGATTCGCGCGTCACCAGCGTGCGCAGGATGCCCCCTCCGGCCACGGAGCCTTCGGTGCTGCCTTCGCCCTGCATGCGCGCGATGCAAGCCTGCTTGTCGTCACCCGCCAGCGGCTCGCGGCGCAGCAATTGATTGCTGGCTTAGGAAGCAGGGTCACCATCAAGACCGCCACGGCGCTCGTCGGCCCGTGCGGCCCGAACCTCCTGCAAGCAGGCCTTGGTGTCCTGGTGCGACTGCCCTGAAATGCAGGCTGCGCGCTCCTGCGTCGGGCGCGTCTCGAGTTCCTCCATGCTTTCCCGGGTCTCGGATGGTGCGGCCATGCAGGTGGCGGCAAGCAAGCCCGTCAGCCACGGTGCCGCTTGTCGGCAAGCCATCTGGCCAGGCGCTGGATCGTGATCATGGTCTTCCTCCTGCGGCGAGTGTGTTGGAGCCCATCGGTGGCGATGAGCGGCTCTCAAGTAAAC
>JBBQMM010000056.1:0-13930 GCA_038328935.1 Burkholderiales bacterium | reverse complement strand
GCGGCGCGCCGCTGCCGGCGGCCGCAGGGCTGACCATCGCGCCTGAGAACGCACGCAAGTTCGACCTCGAACCCAAGACCGCCACCGCGGCGCTGGTGGGCCTGAAGAACCGTGTGGCCGTTTTCAACGTGCAGCGCTTCGTGGCCCAGTACAGCGGCGAGCCGCTGCTGGCGGTGCTGCCCGGCGTGGCGCTGGACGAGCTGTGGGCAGCGGTGGGCCTGGGTGAAAAGGCGCTGCTGGCCATTTCGGGGTTGGTGGCGGTGGTCAGCCTGGCGTCGCTGGTGGCCGTGGTGCTGGCCGGTTTGAACGAAAGAAGGCGCGAACTGGCGGTGCTGCGCGCGGTAGGAGCCGGGCCGCGCCACGTCTTGTTGTTGCTGGCCGCCGAAGGTGCGCTCGTCACCTTGGCCGGCGCCTTGCTGGGCGCCTTGCTGGCCGCCGCTGCGGTGCTGTGGGCGGGCCCCTGGGTGCAGCAGCGCTTCGGCATCACGCTGGCCGCCAGTGCCCCTACCGCCGAGCAGTGGCTGCTGTGGGCTGCGGTGGTGGCCGCAGGTATGCTTGCCAGCCTGGTGCCGGGTTGGCGCGCTTACCGCCTGTCGCTGGCCGACGGGCTCTCGCCCCGCACCTGAACCTTTTTTGCGTGACCGTCGTATCGCGTGTCCAACTCTTAGCTGCCATTGCCATGAATCCGAGCCTCCGTCTTGCCCTTCAAGGCCTAGCTGCGCTAGCCACGCTGTGCTTGCACCTGGGCGCCCATGCCCAGGCCGCACCGGGCGTACCGCTGATGAAGCCGCCGCTGGCGGCGAAGGCGGCGGCGCCGCCGGCAGCCGCCACTGGTGCCGCGCGCACCATCAGTTGGGAGGCCCTGGTGCCGGCCAACTGGGACCCTTTCAAAGACTTCAAGGGCCTCAACTTCCAGACCCTGGACGACGGCGACCCGCGTGCCAGCGAGATACTGAAGAAGATGCGCGAGGCCTGGGACAACGCGCCCACCAACCCTGCCATCGTGGGCCAGGTGGTGCGCCTGCCGGGCTTCGTGGTGCCGCTGGAAGACAGCAAAGAGGGGCTGAAGGAGTTCCTGCTCGTGCCCTACTTCGGCGCCTGCATCCACAGCCCGCCGCCGCCGGCCAACCAGATCGTGCACGTGTTGCCCAAGTCGCCTGCCAAGGGGCTGCGCTCGATGGACACGGTGTGGATCGTCGGCACCGTGACCACGCTGCGCACCGACTCCTACATGGGGGCCTCGAGTTACCGTATCGAAGCCACCAGCGTGCTGCCCTACGAAGAGAAGCCGCGCTGAGCGCGGGCTTGGCGGGTCTCAATCAGGCAGACACCAGGCAGACGCCGGGCGGACACCAGGCAGACGCCGGGCGGACACCAGGCAGATGCCAGGCAGACGCCGGGCAGAAGCCGGGCAGAAGCCGGGCAGAAACCGGGCATGACGCAGGCGTGACCGTCCCCATCCTGAACCCCCGATGAACAAGGCCACCTCCCTCGATCTGGCACGCACCACCTTTGCCGTGCTCTTCATCGGCGCACTGCTGGCCGCGTCGCTGTGGATCCTGCGCCCTTTCCTGGGCCCGGCCATCTGGGCCACGATGGTGGTGGTGGCCACGTGGCCGCTGATGCTGCGCGTCGAAGGCCTGCTGTGGCGGCGGCGCTGGCTGGCGGTGGCGGTGATGTCGTTGCTGCTGCTGCTGCTGTTTGTGGTGCCGCTGAGCGTGGCCATCGTCACCATCGTCGGCAACGCCGACCGCATGGTCGACTGGGCCAGGCTGGCCACCACCTACCGGCTGCCCGATGCACCACCGCTGTGGTTGCAGCAGCTGCCGCTGGTGGGCGGCATGGTCGAAAAGGCCTGGCAGCAGGCGGCCGAACTCGGCCTGCGCGACCTGCTGCCCAGGCTCAGCCCCTATGCCGGCAACCTCACCAGATGGTTCGTGGCCGAAGTGGGCAGCGTGGGCTTGCTGCTGCTGCAGTTCTTGCTGACGGTGGTGATCGCCGCGGTGATGTACAGCACCGGCGAAGAGGCCGGCAACCTGGTGCGCCGCTTTGCGCGCCGCCTGGGCGGGGAACGTGGCGTGGCTGCGGTGGACCTGACCGGCGGCGCCATACGCGGCGTGGCGCTGGGCGTGGGCGTCACGGCGGTGGTGCAGGCGGTGTTGGGCGGTCTGGGGCTGCTGCTGGCCGGCGTGCCCTTTGCCGGGCTGCTGACCGCCGTCATGTTCATGCTGTGCATTGCGCAGGTGGGGCCGGTGCCGGTGCTGTTGGGCGCGGCGGTGTGGTCCTTTGCCGGTGACGGCGTGGGTTGGGGCATCTTTCTCGTCGTCTGGGGCACCGTGGTGGGCACCATAGACAACTTCTTGCGCCCGATCTTCATAAGAATGGGTGCCGACCTGCCGCTGCTGCTGATCTTTGCCGGCGTCATCGGCGGCATGTTCGCTTTCGGCCTGGTGGGCATCTTCGTCGGGCCGGTGGTGCTGGCGGTGTCGTACACCTTGCTCGATTCATGGATGGACGAGCCACCGGCGCTGCTGCCGCCAGAGCATCGCGACTGATCCCCGCGCGAACACCGCTCCGTCACCGCCGCCGCATCTCCAGCCACAGCAGATACAGGCCGCTGCCCACCACCACCAGCGCCCCGGCGACGACAAACGCGTCGGGCACTTGGTTGAAGACCAGCCAGCCCCACAGCGTCATGTACAGGATCTGCTGGTACAGAAATGGGCCCAGCACCGCAGCCGACGCGTAGCGGTGGGCCATCGCCACGAACAGGTGGCCCAGCCCGCCCATCAGCCCGCACAGCGCCACCAGGCCCCAGGTCAGTGCAGACGCAGGCCACTGCCAATGCAGCAAGGCAAACGGCGCCAGCACCGCTGCTGCGCCGGCGGCCGACAGCATCTGCATCGCCAGCGGCGACTCGGTGGCCGCCATCCTGCGCGTCAACAGGTTGAAGGCGGCGTAGATCACCGCGTTCAGGATCGACAGCACCAGCGCCGGGTGGAAGCCCTGCGTGCCCGGGCGCATCACCAGCAGCACGCCCACGAAGCCGGCGATGATGGCGGCCCAACGGCGTGCATCCAGCCGTTCGCGCAGCAGCCAGGAAGAGAGCAGCGCAATCAGCACCGGCACCGAGAACTGGATCGCACCCACCTCGGCCAGCTGCAGATATTGCAGCGCCCAGAAGTTCAGGCCTGTCATGCTGGCCAGCATCGCGGCACGCAGCAGGTGCAGCCGCGGGCTGTGCATGTGCATCAGTTCAGCGCCATAGCGGGGTGCCAGCAGCAGCGTCATCCACAGCACGTGGGTCGCGAAGCGCAGCCACACCACTTCCACCACCGGCAGTTCACGCACCAGCCACTTGGCCGCAGCGTCGAGCAGCGCAAAGCAGAACGTCGCCAGGCACACCAGCCCGATGCCGATGCGGCGCGATTGATCGCCCTCGAGCTTCAGCATGCAGCAGGCTGCGGCTGGCCGATCCTCACAGCGCGGTGACCCAGCCCGCCGCGCGCAAATCCAGCTCGGCCTGCTGCGCCTGCCGGAACTGGATCGCGTTCCAGCCCAGGGCCTGCGCGGCCTGCACATTGGGTGCGTGGTCGTCCAGAAACACCAGCTCCGACGCGGGCACACCGTACAGCTGCTGCGCCAGCTCGAAGATCGCGGGCTCGGGTTTGTTGTGGTGCACGCGCGCCGAAAAGATGCCACTTTCGAAGCAGTCGAAAAAGGCGTTCTTCTCCAGGATGTCGGCATAGGGCGCCGGCATGTTCGACAGGTAGTGCAGCGTGTGGCCCGCAGCGTGCAGCCGCTGCAGCAGCTGCACCGAGTCGGCCATGGGTTGCAGCTCCAGCGGCACCGCTTGCACCACCGTGTGCACATCGGCCGCGGTCAGCCCGGTGCGGCGGCTGATGCGGTGCACCAGTTCAGGCACCGTCACGGTGCCGCGGTCGAACTCGCCCCAGTCGCCCTGGTAGTTCTGGAAGATCTGGCCCACCCAGTGGCGCGCCGAGCCGTCGTCGAAGGCCAGGTGCGGCAGCTCGCGCTGCAGCATGGCTTGCGGGTGCCATTGGAAGAGCACGGCGCCGAGGTCGAAGACGATGCGTTTGCGCAGGTGCATGGGCGTTGCGAGCGGGTTCATGGACGGGTTCAGGAACGGGGCCAGGAGCGGATCCAGGGGCGGGTTCATGACCGGTTCACGAGCGGATTCAGGAACGGGTTCAGGAGCGCAGCCGCCGCAGCAGCCCGGCGGTGGAGCCGTCGAGGCCTTCGGTGTCGGCGCCGCTGTCACCACCTTGCTCGGCGCCCGGTTTGCTCTCCGCCAGGCGCGGCAGCAGCTGACTGGCCAGCGCCTTGCCCAGTTCCACGCCCCACTGGTCGAAGCTGTTGATGCCCCAGATGGTGCCGCTGGTGAACACGCGGTGCTCGTACATGGCGATCAGGGCCCCCAAAGAACGCGGCGTCAGCGCGTCCAGCAGCAGCGTCGTGCTGGGCCGGTTGCCAGGAAAACTGCGCTGGCGCGCCAGCACGTCGGCATCGATGTCGGCGGCGGCCGTCGGTGCCTTTTCGCAGCGCGCTTGGGCGCTCGTCTTGCCCAGCATCAACGCCTGGCTTTGCGCCAGGCAGTTGGCCAGCAACATCCGGTGCTGGTCGAGCAGCCCATGCGCGGGCGTCTTCACGGCGATGAATTCCACCGGTATGACATCGGTGCCCTGATGCAGCATCTGGAAGTAGGCATGCTGGCCGTTGGTGCCCGGCTCGCCCCAGACCACCGGGCTCGTCGCATAGGGCAGGGCGCGGCCTTCCCGGTCCACGCACTTGCCGTTGCTTTCCATCTCCAGCTGCTGCAGATAGGCCGGCAAGCGCCGCAGACCTTGGTGGTAAGGCGCCACGCAGCGGCTGGTGCGGCCGTGGAAGTTGCGCAGCCACACGTCCAGCAGGCCCAGCACCACCGGCAGGTTGCGCTGCAGCGGCGTGTGGGCGAAGTGCTGGTCCATCGCATGCGCGCCGGCCAGCAAGTCGCGAAAGCCCTGTGCACCGATGGCAATGGCTATCGGCAGGCCGATGGCGCTCCACAGCGAATAGCGGCCGCCCACCCAGTCCCACAAGCCGAAGGTGGTGCTGATGCCGAAGGCGCTGGCCGCCTGCAAGTTGGTGGTGACGCCCACGAAGTGGCGCGCGGTGTCGGTGCCGCCCTGGGCCACGAACCAGGCGCGGGCCGTCTGCGCATTGGCCATCGTCTCCTGCGTGGTGAAGGTCTTGCTGGCGATGATGAACAGCGTGCGGCGGGCGTCCAGACCCGCCAGCAGCGGTGCGATGTCGTGGCCGTCGACGTTGCAGACGAAGTGCATGCGCAGGCGCGGGTGGCCGCAAGCCTGCAGCGCCTGCACCACCATGCGCGGGCCGAGGTCGCTGCCGCCGATGCCAATGTTCACGACGTCGGTGATGGTGCTGTCGGCCCGCACCTGCTCGGCGCAGGCCAGCATCGCGTCCAGCACGCCGTGCACCTCGGCGCTGTGCGGGCCCTGGCCGCGCGGCGCGCGCAGCGCGGTGTGCAGCACCGCGCGGCCTTCGGTGACGTTGACCACGTCGCCGCGCAGCATCGCGTCGCGCTGCGCGGGCAGGCCGCATTCCCGGGCCAGCGCGAGCAGGAAGTGCAGCGTGGCGGTGTCGATGTGGTTCTTGCTGAGGTCGGCAAACACCTCGGGCGCCTGCAAGCTGAAGGCGTCGAAGCGCCGTGCGTCGCGCGCGAAGGCCTCGCGCAAGTCCAGCTCACGGCCATGGGCCTGGTAGTGGCCTTGCAGCGCGGCCCAGGCCGGCGTCTCGTCGCAGCGCGTGAAAGCCTGTACTTTCATGCGCGCTGGCTTTCGACCAGCGCATCGAGCTTGCGCGAATCGGCCGCGAAAGCGCGTATGCCCTCGGCCAGTTTTTCAGTTGCCATCGCGTCCTCGTTCAGCGCCCAGCGAAAGTTCTTTTCGTTGTGGTGCACGGCAGGCAGGCTCATGCTCAGCGCTTCCTTGGCGTCCAGCGCCTGCGCCACCGGGTCGCTGCCGGCTTGCAGCTGGGCCAGCAGGTCGGGCGCAATGGTCAGCAGGTCGCAGCCGGCCAGCGCGGTGATCTGGCCGAGGTTGCGGAAGCTGGCCCCCATCACCTCGGTCTGGATGCTGTGGCGCTTGTAGTGGTTGTAGATGGCGCGCACGCTCTGCACGCCCGGGTCGTTGGCGCCGGCGTGGGCCGCTTCGTCCCAGGCCGTGCCGGCTGACTTCTTGTACCAGTCATAAATGCGCCCCACAAATGGGCTGATCAGCTGCACACCGGCGTCGCCGCAGGCCACGGCCTGCGCAAAAGAGAACAGCAGCGTCAGGTTGCAGTGGATGCCTTCGCGTTCCAGCGTTTCTGCGGCGCGTATGCCTTCCCAGGTGGCCGCGATCTTGATCAGCTCGCGGGTGCGCGGCGTGCCCGCGGCTTCGTACAGGCGGGTGATGCGGCGTGCCCGTGTCAGCGTGGCTTCGGTGTCGAACGACAGGCGTGCGTCGACCTCGGTGCTGACGCGGCCGGGCACCACCTTCAGGATCTCCTGCCCGAAGCGCACCAGCACCTGGTCGACGATGGCGTCCAGCGGCTCGCGGCGGTGCGCCTGCACGGCCTGCGCCAACAGCGGGGCGTATTCGCTTTGCTGCACGGCCTTCAGGATCAGGCTGGGGTTGGTGGTGGCGTCTTGTGGCGTGTACTGCGCCAGTTGCAGGAAGTTGCCGGTGTCGGCAACCACCGTGGTCATGGTCTTCAGCTGCTGCAATTGGTTCATGCGGGTTCCTTCGCGTTGCGGACGGCGCGCTCGGCGCGTGCCAGACGGGCATTAGAACCGAGCCGCGGTGAGTTGCCGGCGCGGCGGCTTCAGCTCATCTGCGCACGCGTCGCGCAGGCAGGAAAGCACACCGGGTGTGGTGCGGTGCCGACCGCCGGCTGGGACAAGGCCCCCGCTGCCTGCGAAACTCGCCCTTGTTGCCACCCGCTCTGCCGCATGACCGCGCAGCCCTTGACCGCCACGCCGCTGATCTGGCCCCGGGCCCTGCCCACGCCGCTGCCCCGCTTCGTGTTGCTGGCCTTGCTGCTGCATGTGTGGCTGGTGCTGCTGCTGGGCAACGCGCCCGTTGGTACCGCGCAGGAAGGCCAGGGCGTGTTTGGCAGCCTGAACATCATCTTGCAGGGCTCGCCCGACGGTGCGCAGGGCCCGGCCACGCCCCCGCCGCCCGTGCCGGCCACCCCCACCGGTGCGACCGGTGAAGCCGAGCAGCTGCGCTTTGGGGGTGCCGTGCGCAACACGCTGCCGCAAGACAGCGCGCAGCCGGGCGCGGCGCAGCTGGGTGACTGGTCGCCAGCGCCGGGCCGGGCGCCCGACGCTCAGACCGCTGCCGCAGTGCCGACTGTCACGCCGAACGTCACGCCGAACGTCACTCCGAATGCCCCGCCGGACGCCATGCCAGACGCCGCAGTCAGGCCTGCACCGACGCTTCCGGCGCCGCCCGTTGCGTTGCCTGCCGTACCGCCTGCCGTACCGCCTGCGGTGCTGCCTGCCGTACTGCCTGCGGTGCTGCCTGCCGTACCGCCTGCGGTGCTGCCTGCCCTACCGCCTGCGGTGCTGCCTGCCGTACCGCCACCCGCAGCGCAGGCCCCCGTCGTGGAAGGCGCCACGGCCCTGCTCGGCAGGCAACGCGCCGGGATGCCCATGCTGTCCAGCGAGACTGCGTTGCAACGCGTGGCGCCCGTGGCCGCCGCCACGCTGCCTGTGCTGCCGGCAGTGCCGGCGGCACCGGCCCTGGCGGTGGCCGCCCCCTTGAAGCAGTTGGCTGCGGCGCCGTTGCCGCAGGCCGTGCCACAGGCCGCGTTGCGCTCCACACCGTCTGTGGCAGCGCCCGAGATGCCGCTGCTGACGGCAGTGCCGTTGCCGTCGGCCGTGCTGCCCGCTGCCAGCGCAGAAAAGCAGTTCACCTCGCGCTTGCCCGCCGAGCGGGCCGGAACCGGAGCAGCGGCGCTGCCGAGCG
This sequence comes from Burkholderiales bacterium, assembly GCA_038328935.1. GTDB lineage: Bacteria > Pseudomonadota > Gammaproteobacteria > Burkholderiales > Burkholderiaceae_C > Rubrivivax. The sequence goes on along the minus strand of JBBQMM010000056.1, from coordinate 5,897 downwards.
TGGGCCGTGCGGGCACCGCGCCTGCGTTGGCCGCCGTGCCCGCGCCGCTGGCCGCGGCGCTGCCATCGCTGGCACCGCTGGCACCGCTGGCCGCCCCACCCGGGGCCTCGCCCGCGCCCGCGGCGGCACCCGAGCCTGCGTTGTCGCAGCTGCCGCGCCTGGCGCCGGCCGCGCCGGCGGGCGGTCCACAGCCCGCGTTGCCATCCACTCCCGCGGCGGCGGCAGCCGTCACCACCACGCCACTGCAGAGCCTGCCCAGGCCCGGCCCGTGGTTGCCCAACCCGGGGCAGGGCGCGCCCGACGCGGGCAGCCGTGTCGGCAACGACGTGGCCACGCTGCCCTCCACGCCGGCCAGTGCACCCAAGCGCCTGAACCTGGAGCTGCCGCGCTTGCGTGGGGGTGAACTGTCGCGACACAGCACCACGGGGCTGCTGCCGGCCCTGCCGCGCCCGCCCGAGGTGCCCGACAAGCTGGGCAGCGCGATCGAAAGAACGGCCAAGGAGGATTGCCGCAAGGCTTACGCGGCCGCCGGCCTGCTGGCGGTGGTGCCACTGGCCGTGGATGCGCTGCGCGAGGGTGGGTGCAAGTGGTGAGGCAAGCGGTGATGCAAGTAGTGATGCAAGTGGTGATGCAAGTGGTGACGCAAGTGGTGACGCGAGCGGTGATGCGAGCGGTGATGCAAGCGGTGAGGCAAGCGGTGAGGCTGCACCACGCCTGACCAGCCCGGCGCCCGCCGCCGGGCGGTCGGGCTCAAGGCCCCACCCGCGGCCCTATCAGGCACCTGAACGTGAGCGCCTGGTACGCCAGGCACTGGCCAGCACGCAGGTGGTCCAGCACAGCCAGGCCGACCAGGCCGTGTGGCTCACCGGGTGGGCGCCGCGCGCCAGTTGCCCCAGGCCGAAGACGCAGCCCGCCACCAGCACTATCACCAGCCAGGCGCGGGCGCGCCCGGCCCGGTGCGGCCGCCACAGGAAGTACTGGCTGAGGAACGCAAATGCGCCCACCGCATGGCCCGACGGAAAGCAGTGGCCCGGGCCGCCGTCCGGCACGCCCCACAGCCAGTGCGAAACCGCGTGCGCCGAGCCGCCGAACTCGGCCATGTCCCAGGGGCAGGACGTGGCGCTGAAGCGTTTGATGGTGGGTATCAGCAGCAGGCACCCCAGCGTGACCGCGAACCAGAACAGCCGCTCGGCACGCTGCGGCGTGCTCGCCACGCCCACGCCCACGCCCACCGCAACGGGCTGGCGCACGGCGCACACCAGCAGGCTCAGCAGGGTGGCCCAGGCAAGCAGGCGCCCGCCTTCGTGCACCACGGTGGCGGTCAGGAAGTGGTTGCGCCAGGCGAATCCCTGTGCGTTGCCGAACCAGCCCGTCACCGCACGGTCTGCGCCGCTGAAATCCCACGAAACCAGCGCCAGCAGGCAGCCCAGGGTGACCCACAGATCGCGCGCGCCGACGGGGCGGGCCTGATCGGAGCGAGCGGGAGCTGCTGATGCGGCGGGAATCATCCTAGAAACCGCAGTGGATAGCACTCGCACCCACCGCTCGCACCCACCAGGTGAACTCGGCCGTGGCCACTGATGTCAATGTTCATGAGGTGTATCGGGCAGAGGCAAGCGGTCAACTGCGGTTTCCAGGATCATCGCTTGCGACAGCCCTGCAGCAGGTCCCAGGCGGGGTCGTACAGGCCCGTGGTCACGTCCAGCAGCGCGAGCACGGTGTGGAAAATGTGGTCGTGCGCGGCAGTCTTCTTGCTCGCGTCCAGCTTCAGCTGCTGCAGGCAGCCCGGGTTCAGCGGAGCCGCTGTTGCAGCATCGGAATTTGCAGTACTCGCGTTTGCAGCGCTCGCGTTTGCAAGACCGGCGTTTGCTGCACCGACGCTTCCTGCACCAGCGTTTGCTGCGCCGACGTTTGCAACACCGGCGTTTGTAGTACCCGAATTTGAAGCGCCAGCATTTGCAGCACCAGCATTTGCAGCACCGACGTTCGCAGCACTGACGTTCGCAGCACTGACGTTCGCAGCACCGACATTCGCAGCCGTCGCATCGGCCAGGCCATCCGACAGCCACAGGAACATCGGCACCTGCTTTTGCACGTCGGGCGCAATGGCGTAGGGCAGGCCATGCAGATAGAGGTTGTTTTCGCCCAGCGATTCACCATGGTCCGATGCGAACAGCAGCGCACTGTCCACCTGCGTGGATGCCTTCAGGATGGCCAGCGTACGGGCCAGTACATGGTCGGTGTAGAGCAGTGCGTTGTCGTACGCGTTGGTGATCTCTTCGCGGCTGCAGCGGCGCAGGTCTTCGGTGCGGCAGGCGGGCTTGAAGTGTTCAAAGGCCGCCGGGTAGCGCTTGAAGTAGGCCGGCCCGTGGTTGCCCAGCATGTGCAGCACCAGCAGCTGCGTGCCGCGCGCTTTGGCCAACTCGTCCTGCAAACCGCTAACCAGGCCTTCGTCCAGGCACTGGGCGGTGTCGCACAGGCCCGGCAGCTTCAGGTCCTTCACCAGTTCCTGCGGCAGGCCGTCGCAGGTGCCCTTGCAGCCGCTCTGGTTGTCGCGCCAGCGCACGGCCACGCCAGCGCGTGCCACCACGTGCAGCAGCGACTCGCTGCCGCGGATGGTGTCTTCGTCGTAGTCGCGCCGCCCCACGGGCGCAAAAATGCAGGGCACCGAGCTTTCGGTGTTGGTGCCGCAGCTGGAGGCGTAGCGCCAGCTGGTCAGCGGCCACTGCGCCAGCTGCGGCGTGGTGTTGCGCGGGTAGCCGGTCAGGCCCCAGTTGGCGGCACGTGCGGTCTCGCCCACCACCAGCACCACCACCAGCGGCCGGGCTCCGGGCTGCTGGCGGGCAGCCATCGACGCGCCCGGCCTGGCGTCCAGTCCGATGGCCTGGCGCGGCTTGGCAGCGCCGCGCAACTTCTGCGCCGCCACGGCGCCGGTGGACCACAACACATTGGTGGGCGTGGCCAGGTAGCGCAGCTCTTTCTGGTTGCGCATCAGCGGGCCGAAACTCGGGAAAATGGCCACCAGCGAGCCGACGAACATCGCCAGGCCCACCAGGGCCAGCAAGCCCCGGCTCAGCAGCATGCGGCCCCAGCCCTTGCGCACCAGCTGTATGCGCGACAGCAGCAGCAACGGCAGTCCGGCGTACAGCAGCAGGTGCAGGCCCAGGCTCCAGGTGAGCAGCTCGCCGGCCTCCGGCGGGTCGGTGTGCAGCACGTTGCGCATCATCGACGGGTCGAGCACCACGCCGTAGGACTGGATGAAGTGGCTGGCCGACGCGGCCACCACCAACAGCAGGCCCAGCAGCCACTTCAGCGCCGCCCCGGGGGCCAGCAGTCCCAACGCCACCAGCACGACGATGTGCGCCCCGGTGAGCATGCCCACCAGCGCCAGCCCCTGGCCCCAGGTGCCGGAGTCGGCCAGTGCCTGGCCCTGCAGCGCAGCGTCGATGAAGGACTTGTTGGCCGCCAGTGCCCAGAACAGGCTGCAGCCGATGATCAGGGACTCGGCGCTGGCACCCGGACGCCAGCCCACTTCTGGCCAGGGGCGGGCCGTCATGGCCTGTACAAACTTGTCGCGGGCAGGTTGCATCGTCTACGGTCGGACCGAGGGCAAAGCTACCCACTGGCGGTATTGGGCCTGCGGCAGCTGAAGTTAAGCTGAAGCCTGCCCGCCACTGGCGGTGCTACCGTTGCCGACTGGTTGCGAAGGAGCCGCTGCGCTGCACAGGTTGTAGCGAACCCGGCGACCCCTGCGAGCCGCATCGCGCATGCTTGATGGTGGGCTTGAAGCTGGGCTTGAAGGCGGATTGAACCTGGCGTGAACCTGGCGTGAACCTGGAGGCTAGAGCACAACGAACATGCGACTGCTGCTGATCGAAGACGACGACATCCTGGGCGAAGGGCTGCGCGACTATCTGCAAGGCGATGGCCATGTCGTGCAATGGTGTCGCTCTTTGGCCCAGGTGCAGGGCATGCGTGGCGAGCCGTTCGACGCCTGGTTGGTGGACTGGCAGCTGCCCGACGGCTCGGGCCTGCGCTGGCTGCAGGCGCAGCGCCAGCAGGGCCTGCGCACGCCGGCGCTGATGCTCACCGCCCGCGATCAGCTCAACGACCGTGTGCTGGGCCTGGACGCGGGCGCCGACGACTACCTGGTCAAGCCCTTCGCGCCAGAAGAGCTGGCGGCCAGGCTGCGCGTGGTGGCCCGGCGGCTGGCCGGCGTACCGGGCAACGGCGTGGAGGTGGGTGAAGCGCAGGTGGACCTGGCGGCACATGCGGCGTGGGTGCAGGGCGCGCGGGTGGAACTCACAGGCCGTGAATGGGCGGTGCTGGAAGCGCTGCTGCTGCGACCCGGGCGCGTCGTCAGCAAGACGGACCTGGAGCGGCTGGTGCTGGGCTTCGACGCCGAGGTCGCCAGCAACGCCATCGAGGTGCATGTCAGCAGCCTGCGGCGCAAGCTCGGCGCGGCGGTGATCGACACCGTGCGCGGGCTGGGCTATCGCGCCGGCGCTGCTTCGGCGCCGGCTCCCTGAAGCCGCCCGGCATGGCGCCGCTGCTGCAACCGCCGGTGCCCTCCATCGGCCGCCGCATGGGCCGCGCCGTGTGGTGGTGGGCCTTGCTGTGGGGCGTGGTGCTGGGATGCGCAGCCTGGCTGGCTCTTCGTCACGAGATGAAAGAGCTGTTCGACGACACGCTGCGCATGGCGGCCACGGAGATGCTGGCGCCTGTGTTGACGCGTACGCTGCAGGCGCAGGCCCAGCGCCCGCTGCCGCAGCGCGCCCCCGGAGCAGCCGCGTCGGGACCGGTTGCGACAACGAGCCCGCTCGCCATCGAGCAGACGATGATGTGGCAGCTGGTGCACCACGGGGAAGAGCCACTGGTGCTGCAGTCATCCTCGGCTGCGCCTGCAGAAGCCATCTTCAGCTTTCCCACCGCAGGTTTCACCGACACCGCGCAGTGGCGGGTGTTCGGGCTGGCGCTGGCTGCCCAAGGGCACTGGCTGTATGTCGCCCACGCGCAGGGCGAACGGGTCGAGACGGGCCTGGAGCTGGCGCTTGCGGTGGGCCTGGCCACGCTGCCGATGGCGCTGCTGGCCCTGGTGTGGTTGCGCCTGCGCCTGCGCCAAGAGCTGCAGCCGCTGCAGCGACTGGCGCTGCGCCTGTCGTCGCTGGATGCCCTGCCCGGTGGGCTGGTGCTGGGCCCACCCGAGCGCAGCGAGCTCGGCCCGGTGCACCTGGCGCTGGAGACCCTGACCGCGCGGCTGGAGCTGCGCCTGGCGCGTGAGCGGGCCTTTACCGCGCATGCGGCGCATGCCTTGCGCACGCCGTTGGCCGGCATCGATGCGCAGCTGGCAGTGGCGCTGCGTGAGGCGGCGCCAGCGCAGCAGCCGCGTCTGCAGCGCGCGCGCGACGCGGCCGGGCGCTTGCAGCGTGTGGTGGCGGCCTTGCTGGCGCTGTTTCGCAGTGGCCACGAGCCGCAGCGCCAGCCGCTGGACCTGGTGACGCTGTTGGCCCGCACGCCGCTGCCGGGGCTGCAGCTGGAGGTGCGGCAGGACCACGCGCTGCAAGCCGACGCCGACCTGGTGCACGCCGCACTGCTGAACCTGCTGGACAATTCATCGCGTCATGGCGCGCACCGGGCCTGGGTCAGCACAGCCCAGCCGCAGGTGCTGCGGGTGGTGGACGATGGCCCGGGCGTGGATGCCCAGCGGCGCGCCCAGCTGCAGCAGGCGCTGGACGCGGGCGGCACGGAGCAGCCAGCGGGCCTGGGCCTGCTGCTGGCCGACCTGGTGGCGCGCTCGCACGGTGGGCGGCTTCGGCTGCTGCCCGGCGCACCAGGCTTCGTCGTCGAGCTGCATCTGCAAGCGGCCGGTGGCGGTCTTTCACCCGGTGACGATTCAC
>JBBQMM010000055.1:0-14178 GCA_038328935.1 Burkholderiales bacterium | reverse complement strand
GCGGTCGCTTTGGTTGGGTTCCGCCATCCACTGCAAAAATGCGGTCAGGTCGGCCATCGCGATGTTGTAGTCGGCGGCGGACAGGGTACCCGGCGTCACTTGTTCGAAGCCCTTGAACACATGCACCGTCTTGGCGGTGTTGTGCGGATCCTTCTCGTCGACGAACACGGCGCGTTGCTGGCCTTGCATTTCCCACAGCACGTGCGGCATGCCCACGTTCGGAAATGCCATGTTGTTCCAGCCCGTGGGCTTGGTCTCGTCGCGGTAATACGAACGCAGGTAGGTGTAAATGTAGTCTGCACCCGAGCCCTTGGCGCCGTCAGAGCGTGAACGCGCAATCACCGACAGATCGGGCGGCACCTTGCCAAACCAGTCCTTGGCATCCTTCGGGTCCATCGAGACCTTCATGGTCTCGCCCACCTTCACGCCGGTGAAGATGAGGTTGTTGGCAATCTGCTCTTCGGTCAGGCCGATGTCGCGCAGCCGGTTGTAGCGCATGTAGGAAGCCGCATGGCAGTTCAAACAGTGGTTGGCAAACAGCTTGGCACCGTTTTGCAGCGCAGCCATGTCGGTCAGGCGACTGGTCGGGAACTTGTCCCACGCAATGCCACCGGCGGCGCCCTGTGCCGGCGTCAACACCGCCAAGCCGGTCAGCAGGGGCAAGACAAACGCGAGAAGGAGTCTTTTCATGGTTGTTTGGCTGTGCGCTGTCAGTGAGGCTGGAAGGTGACGCGGTCAGGCACGGCCTTGAACTGGCCAATCTGGCTCCACCAGGGCATCAGCAGGAAGAAGCCGAAATAAAACAGCGTGCCCGCTTGCGACACCAGCGTGCCGATGTCGGAGGGCGGCTTGATGCCCAGATAACCCAGCACGAAGAAATTGATCACGAACAGTGCGTACAGATACTTGTTCCAGTCGGGCCGGTAACGGATGGACTTGACGGGGCTGCGGTCCAGCCAGGGCAGCGGAAACATGATCATCACCCCCAGGCCCATGATGACGACGCCCCAGAATTTGGCGTCGAAGGTCTTCAACATGAAGATCACCGCCAGGGCCGCCACCAGCACGCCACCCTTGACGGCGGTGGAGAAGCCACCCCTGAGCACCGCCAACACCGCACCCACCGCCACCAGCACCGCAAACACGTTGACGAGGGGGTCGGTGACGGCACGCAGCATCGAGTAGTAAGGCGTGAAGTACCAGACCGGTGCAATGTGCAGCGGCGTGGTCAGCGGGTCGGCAGGAATGAAGTTGTTGTATTCGAGGAAGTAGCCACCCATCTCCGGCGCGAAAAAGATCACGGCCGAGAACAGCAACAGAAACACGCTCACGCCCACGATGTCGTGCACCGTGTAGTAGGGGTGAAACGGGATGCCATCGAGCGGGATGCCGGTCTCGGGGTCTCTCTTGGCCTTGATCTCGATGCCATCGGGGTTGTTGGAGCCCACCTCATGCAGCGCAATGATGTGCGCCACCACCAGGCCCAGCAGCACCAGGGGCACCGCGATGACGTGGAAGCTGAAGAAGCGGTTCAACGTGGCATCACCGACCACATAGTCACCGCGGATCAACAACGACAGATCAGGGCCGACGAAGGGGATGGCCGCGAACAGGTTGATGATCACCTGGGCGCCCCAGTAGGACATCTGACCCCAGGGCAGCAGGTAGCCCATGAAGGCCTCGGCCATCAGACACAGGAAGATGGCGCAGCCGAAGATCCACACCAGCTCACGCGGCTTGCGGTAGCTGCCATAGATCATGCCGCGGAACATGTGCATGTAGACGACGATGAAAAACGCGCTGGCGCCAGTGCTGTGCATGTAGCGCACCAGCCAGCCCCAGGGCACATCGCGCATGATGTACTCGACCGACTCGAAGGCCTTGGCCGCGTCGGGCTTGTAGTGCATCACCAGGAAGATGCCGGTGACGATCTGGATCACCAGCACCAGCAGCGACAAGGCGCCGAAGAAGTAGAAGAAGTTGAAATTCTTCGGCGCGTAGTACTCGGAGAGGTGCTCTTTGTACAGCTTGGAAGCGGGGAAACGGTTGTCCACCCACGTCATGAACTGTGTGCCCACAGAGGCGCCGGCGGGTGCTTGCTTGAATTCGGCCATGTAACGGTTGTCCTTAGCGTGGTACGGCTCAGCCCTGCCTGTCTTCACCGATCAGCAAGACCGAGTCGGAGACGTACATGTGCGGAGGCACTTCGAGATTGTCGGGAGCAGGTTTGTTCTTGAAGACCCGGCCGGCCATGTCGAAGGTGGAGCCATGGCAGGCGCACAGGAAGCCACCGGCCCAGTCGTCAGGCAGCGAAGGCTGCGGCCCGGGGGTGAGCCTGTCGCCGGGCGAGCAGCCCAGGTGGGTGCAGATGCCGACACCGACGAAGTACTCGGGTTTGATCGAGCGGTGCGGGTTGCGCGCATAAGCGGGCGTCGGGTACTGGTTGCGTGCGGATGCAGGGTCGGCCAACAGTGGATCGAGCTTGGCCAGGGCCTGCAACTGTTCGGGTGTGCGGCGCAGGATCCACACCGGCTTGCCGCGCCATTCGACCGTGAGCTTTTCGCCCGGCTGCACGGAACCGATGTCGACTCGCACCGCCGCGCCGGCGGCGCGCGCGCGCTCGGAGGGGGCAAAAGTGCTGATGAATGGCACGGCGACCGCTGCACCACCCACGGCACCTGCGCCGCAGCTGATCGCGATCCAGGTGCGCCGGCCCTTGTCGATGCCTGTTGGAACGGCGGCGTCGCTCATGGGTAACCTCTGATTGCTTGGATGATTGGGGACAACCCGGGATTCTAGTGCCTAGTCGCGGGCTTCTCTGGCTGCCCCGACCGCGCGGGCGCTGTGGCCATCATCCCCCGCCCGGATGCACAAACTACCTCTGAGCACACCCACCGATCGGTCGGTTGACTGCCCTCTTGCGCGCGACTATGGTTGCGCCGCACTCAGCACCGGGGCCGTGGGCGCAGGCGGCGACCCGCGTGCTGGCAACGCGTTCTGAACATCCAAACAAGCCGAACATCCCAACAAACAGGAGTTGAAAGAATGAGCTTTTCTTCGGAGTTCAAGGAGTTCGCGCTCAAGGGCAATGTGATGGACCTGGCAGTGGGCGTCATCATTGGCGGCGCTTTCGGCAAGATCGTCGATTCGCTGGTGGGCGACCTGATCATGCCTGTCGTCGGCAGGATCTTCGGTGGCCTGGACTTCAACAACTACTTTCTGCCACTGGCCGGGCAGACGGCGACCACGCTGGTCGAAGCCAAGAAGGCCGGCGCCGTGTTGGCCTACGGCAGCTTCATCACCATCGCGATCAACTTCATCATCCTGGCCTTCATTATCTTCATGATGGTCAAGCAAATGAACCGCATGAAGCGCGCCGATCGGCCGACCCCGCCCGCAGCGACGCCCGAAGATGTGCTGCTGCTGCGCCAGATTCGTGACTCGCTGGTGAAGTGAAGGCGCAAGAAGAGGGTGCGTTCGGCCTTTGTTCGGCCCTTCCACCACCGTCTTGACCGCCCCGCTGCGCGCTACCGTGCAGCATACTTGGTGGCCACCTTCGGGTGGCCATTTGCTCGTATGAAACCGCACCCCGCTCAACCACTGCCCGCCGCCCTGGAGTCCGCTGTCCAGCGCTTGAAGCTGGCCGCGCGCGACGCTGCGCAGCGCACCGTGGAGAGCCTGGGTCTGGCGGGCCTGTCGGCACTGAATGTGCAGCAGCGCGAGCAGATGCTGGCCGCGCAGTTCGAACTCAACCGCAAGCTCGGCGCCTTTGCGCTGGCTTTCAACGAAGCGCTTGACGAGAGGCTGATCCGCGACCTCGGCCGCCGGGTCAGCCTGGAACTGCCCGCTGGTCCCGACGCCGATTCGATGTGGGACAGCCTGCGGCTGGTCGACGATGGCGAGGTGGAAGCGCAAATCAGCGCCGACCGCTTTGCGATGGACATCGCGCATGGCTGCGAGTGGGAATTGCGCGAGCTCGATGCCTATCTGGGCAGTGTGCTGCCTGCAGGAGCGGCGGGGCCGCTGCGCAATCCGCTGCGCCCGGAAGTCGTGGGCCACGCGCTGATCAAGGGCATCAACCTGCTGACTGAACGCGCCGAGTTGCGCAAGCTGCTGGTGGCGGAAATCGGCCGCTCGCTGGGGGCGCTGTTGCGCACCAGTTATGCGGCCATCGTTGCCGATTGGCGGCAAAGCGGCTTGCGGCCGGCCAGCCTGGCCGTGCGTCGGCGCCTGCAGGCTCAGGGCAGCGGTGATTCAGCGCACGACACGGCCGCCGACCCACACGCAGAGCGCGCCGTCGGCGGCGAGTCTGGATACCACGGCATGCCAGCCAGGGCAGGCGCTGAACCAGGCGTGCAAGGCCTGCACGGCGCACGGGGCCCGCACGGCGCACCCGGCGGCAGGCCGTCCCGTTTCGGTGCGCGCAGCGAAAGTGGTTTTGGCGATGCCACGACAGGCTCGTACCCGAGCGGCCGGCGCTCGTCCAGCGGGCGTTTGCCGGGCAGCGCGCCCAGCGACCTGGGCACGGTCGACGCCGGCCTGATGTCGCTGATACGGCGGCTGGCCTACAGCGCAGTGCCGGCAGCGGTGGCTGCACCCGGACTGCCCGTGGCCGCCAGCGATGGCTGGGGCGGCGGACCGGCAGACGTCGGCGCGACACGGCCGGGCGCGGCCATGGGCGTCGGTACTTCTTCATTTGCTGACACCGCGCCCTTCGTCGGCACTTCGCACTTTGCCGGCGAATCACCCGGCAACCTGATCCACGCCCACCGCGACGAGCTGCGCCAGGCCGCCACGGGTGCGCTCGATCACATGGTGATCGACGTCATCGGCTTCCTGTTCGACCAGATCCTGTCCGACCCCAAGGTGCCGCCACAAATGGCGCGGCTGCTGGCGCGGCTGCAATTGCCGGTGTTGCGAGCGGCGCTGGGTGATGCAGCCTTTTTTGCTTCGCGCCGACACCCGGTGCGCCGCTTCGTGAACCGCCTGGCCACGCTGAGCGCCTCGTTCGACGACATCCGCAACGCCGAAGCGCAAGCCTTCCTGACCAAGGCAGGCGCCCTGGTGCAAGAGGTGGTGGAGGGCGATTTCGAACAGATCGGCCTCTATGAAGAAAAGCTGGCGGCGCTGGAAGCCTTTGTCGCGCAGCAGCAGGCCGAGGCACTGGACAGTGCCGGCAATGAAGCAGCGGCGCTGGTTGCGCTGAAGGAAGACGAGCTGCGCCTGCAGCAGCTGTACGCAGAGCGCCTTGCCGGCGACCTGCGCAGCGTTTCGGCGCCGCTGTTCGTGCTCGACTTTCTGAGCCGCATCTGGAGCCAGGTGCTGTTGACCGCGCAGGCCCAGGACGACCAGCAAATACCGCCCGGGCAGAAGACGGCCCGGCTGCGCCCGGTGGCGCGCGAGCTGGTGCTGAGCGTGCAACCCAAGACCACGCCGGCACAGCGCAAGCAACTGCTGAACGAACTGCCGCGCCTGATGCTGGCGCTGACCGAGGGCATGGAGCTCGTGGGCTGGCCGCAAGAGCAGCGCCGCGATTTTTTTGGCCAGCTCATGCCAGCGCATGCAGAAGCGTTGAAATCGACGGCCGGGCGGCAGCTGGACATCAACCTGACGATGCGTCAGGTGGACGGTGCGTTGTCGCGCCCCCCGCCTTCACGCGCCGACCTGGCCCCGGGCTACGTGGTGCCGGTGCTGCGCGACGTGCTGGTGCCGATGAGGTTCAGCGCCGAAGAGGCCGAGCGCATCGGCCTGGTGGACGAATCTTCCGTGCAGTGGGACGGCCAGCTCGACATCAACGTCGACGAGCTCGAAGCACAGGCAGCGCTGGCGCCCGTATCGCTGCCGGGCATGCCCGAGTGGGCCGTGGATGCCGAGCCGCTGACGGCACGCGAGATGGCCGACCAGGTGCAGATCGGCTTTGCCTATGAAATGCACCTGGAGGGCGAGTGGCACAAGGTGCGCCTGTCGCACGTCAGCCCGGGGCGCAGTTTCTTCATCTTCACGCGCGGCTCGCGGCACCAGAAAACGGTGTCGCTGACGCACCGCATGCTGGTGCGCCTGTACGAAGCCGAACGCTTTCGCGCCATCGAAACCCGCACGCTGCTGGAACGCGCCACCGTGCGCGCACGCCAGCAGTTGTCGGAGCTGGCCGCGGCATCACGCACGGGGCACGGCCGGCTGCACTAGCGGTCCGGTTGCATCAGCGGCCGGGTGTATCAGTGGCCCGGTTGCATCAGCGGCCGGGTGTATCAGCGGCCCGGCTACAAGCTGCCGCGCCATGCGCACCGCGGCCACCAGGCTGGCCGGGTCGGCGACACCCTGGCCTGCAATGTCGAAGGCAGTGCCGTGGTCGGGGCTGGTGCGCACGAAGGGCAGGCCCAGCGTCACGTTCACGCCCTGCTCCACACCCAGGTATTTGACGGGTATCAGGCCATGGTCGTGCGTCATCGCCACCACGATGTCGAATTCGCCGCGCCGTGCACGCATGAACACGGTGTCGGGCGCGTAGGGCCCGCTGACCTGCAGGCCCTGCGCCGCCGCGGCCTGCACGGCCGGGGCTATGAAGCGCAGCTCCTCGTCGCCAAAGAGACCGCCTTCACCGGCGTGCGGATTCAACCCCGCCACCGCGATGCGCGGGCGCGGCTGGCCCCAGCGCGCCGCGGCCGCATGCGCAATGTGCAGCGTGCTGAGCACAGCTTGGAAATCCAGCGCCTCGATGGCCTTGCGCAGCGACAGGTGGATGGTGACCAGCACCACGCGCAACTCTTCGTTGGCCAGCATCATGCGCACCGCGGGCGCCGGCTGGCCGGGCGTTGCTGCCAGCTGCTGCAACATCTCGGTGTGGCCCGGGAACGGAACACCCGCGGCAGCCAGCGCCTCTTTGTGGATGGGCGCCGTGACGATGCCGGCGCCCTGCCCTGCCAGCACCAGGCGCGCCGCGTGTTCGATGCAGCGCGCGGCGGCGCCGCCGGCACGCGCATCGATCTGGCCCCAGGGCAGTGCCGCCAGGCCCGTCGGCAGGCCGGGCGCCTGCAGCACCGGCAGGCAGCCTGGCGGCACATCTTCAAGTGGCGGCGCGTCATCGAACAAGGCGAGCATCGCAAGGCCCGGGCCCGCACCCAGCAGCTGGGAGGCGCGGCGCATCACCTGCATGTCGCCCACCACCACCACGCCCGGCAGCTTGCCCCGGGCGTGTGCACGCATGATGATCTCGGGCCCGATGCCAGCAGCATCGCCCATCGTCAACAGCAGGGGTGGTTGCATGGCCGTCACCGTGGGGGTGTTGTTTCGCATTGGCGCGTCCTCATGCCGCCACTCGCATAACTTGCGGCCGGCATGCAGCGCCTGAATGCGCGCAGGCGCGTTTGCACGTCCTCATGCAGGATTGTCCACGTCGATGAAACGGTGCTCCAGGCCCCATTGCGCGGCCACATGGGCAGCCACGGCCAGCGCGCCATAACGTTCGGTGGCGTGATGGCCGGCGGCCACGAAGGCCACCCCGGTCTCGCGGGCCAGATGGGCCTGCGGCTCGGATATCTCACCGGTGATGAAGGCGTCGGCGCCGGCAGCCATTGCCGCTTCGAAGTAACCCTGGGCGCCGCCGGTGCACCAGGCCAGGCGCTGCAGCGGCCGGCCATCACCGGTCAGCACCACCGGCTGCCGGCCCAGCACCTGGCGCACCCGGTCGGCCAGTGACTGCACCGTGGTCAAACCCGGCACCGCCGGGCCGATGAAGCCCAACGCCTGATCGCCAAACCGCGAATCAGCGAGCAGGCCCAGGCGCAAAGCGAGTTGGGCGTTGTTGCCCAGCTCGGCGTGGGCGTCCAGCGGCAGATGGTAGGCAAACAGGTTGACGCGCGCGGCCATCAACAGCCGCACGCGCTCGGCCAGCCATCCGGTCAAGCGCCCGTCCTGGCCGCGCCAGAACAGGCCGTGGTGCACCAGCAGCGTGTCGGCGCCCCAGCCGATCGCCTGCTCGATGAAGGCCCGGCTGGCGGTCACGCCCGACGCGATGCGGTGCACCTCGGCCACACCCTCGACCTGCAGCCCGTTCGGCCCATAATCCTTGAAGGTGTCGGGCTGCAGCAGCGTGTGCAGGCTCTGTTCGAAGTCTTTGCGGCTGGCCATGGCGACATTCTTGCCCGAATTGCATCGCCAGACACAGCATGCGCTACCTCGCAGCCGAACGACCTTCTGCCGCCCACGCTCCCAGATCCCTCCACTGGCCTTTGTGCGAACCGGAACTCCCCCAGAAACGACATGTGGCGCAAGAGCTGGCTGATATTTACCCAAGCCGTGACCGTGGCGGTGGCGGCGCTGTTCGTGGTGGCCACGTTCAGGCCGGCCTGGCTGGGCGACCACCGCTCGGCTTCGGCCATCGTGTGGCCCAGGGCCAGCGTGGTGCAGGCGCCACCGCTGGCCGTGCTGACGACGACGGCCGCGGCTTCGGCCGTGGCTGCCGGGTCCAGCAGTTTTGCAGCCGCAGCACGGCGCGCAGCGCCGGCCGTGGTCAGCGTGACGGCCACCAAGCTGGCAAGCAACCCGCATGCCGATGACCCACGCTTCAAGTTCTTCTTCGGCGACCGGGCACCCGACGGCGCACCCAACCGCCAACTGGGCCTGGGCTCGGCGGTCATCGTGGCGCCCGAGGGCTATCTGCTGACCAACCACCACGTGGTGGACGGCGCCACCGAGATCGAGGTGCAACTGGCCGACGGCCGCAGCACGCAGGCTCGGCTGGTGGGCAGCGACCCCGAAACCGATATCGCTGTGCTCAAGATCGACCTCGACAACCTGCCCGTGCTGCCGCTGGCCGATGTGCGCGCGCTGCAGGTGGGAGACCCGGTGCTGGCCATCGGCAACCCTTTCAACGTCGGGCAGACGGTGACGGCGGGCATCGTCAGCGCGCTCGACCGCACGCAAGCCGGCTCGCAGTACCAGAACTTCATCCAGACCGATGCCGCCATCAATCCGGGCAACTCGGGCGGCGCACTGGTGGACGGCAACGGCTACCTGGTGGGCATCAACACCGCCATCTTCTCCAACGGAGGTGGCAGCCTGGGCATCGGTTTCGCGGTGCCGGTGGACACGGCACGCCTGGTGATGGAAGCCTTGATTGCCGGCGGCAAGGTGCAGCGCGGCTGGATAGGCGTGGAGCCGCGCGAGCTGACCCCCGAACTGGCCGAGAGCCTGTCGCTGCCTGCCAAGAACGGCGTCATCATCACCGGCGTGCTGCAAGACGGCCCGGCAGCGCAGGGTGGCTTGCGGCCGGGCGACGTGGTGCTGAAGGTGGACGACAAACCGGTGCGCAACACCCGCGAGCTGTACGCGGCGGTGGCTGCACTCAAGCCCGGCAGCACCGCCATTTTCGCGCTGCAACGGGGCGCCGAACAAGCGCAGGCCCAGGTGCGCGTGGCCGAACGGCCGGCGGCGGCTCGGCAGCAGCGGCAGCGTTAGCGCACGCACGGCGCCGATGGGTGCCCGGGCAGCCGCCGCTGCAGTGTTAGAAACCGCGTGGAACAAGAGAACTGCATCTTTGGCCGCGGAGCGTTGTACAGCTTTTCAGCCGAAGGGCCATACAGCCCTGGAGCCCCAAAAACACTGCAGTGCCAGAGCGCTTCGGCCCTACAGCATCGGCGCCAATCGCTCCAGGATCAGCACCGCAAAGAAGCCCAGCGCGGCCACCACCGTCCACTTCACGATCACGATGCCGCGCTGGCGCCACACCACCTGGCCGGTGCCGATGTAGACGGCAAAGCACAACAGGCCCGCCACCAGCAAGAGGCCGAAAGCCAGTCGAAACAGCATCATCGGGTGGTTGTCCTCAGGCAGTGCGTGGCGGTGCGCCTACCAGGCGGGCGCCAGTTGGGCAAAACCGGCCGGCGCCTGGGCTTCGCGCTCGAAGCTCACGACCTCGAATGCCGCCTCGTCGGCCAGCAGCTTGCGCAACAACTGGTTGTTCAGCGCGTGGCCGCTCTTGTAGGCGCTGTAGCTGGCCAGCAGCGGCTTGCCCGCAATGTGCAAGTCACCGATGGCGTCCAGGATCTTGTGCTTGACGAATTCATC
The DNA here is from genome assembly GCA_038328935.1 of Burkholderiales bacterium. Taxonomy (GTDB): domain Bacteria; phylum Pseudomonadota; class Gammaproteobacteria; order Burkholderiales; family Burkholderiaceae_C; genus Rubrivivax. The sequence continues at coordinate 4,113 of JBBQMM010000055.1, read as the reverse complement.
GTCGTAGCGCAGGCCCTCGGCATTCAGCACCTTGTAGTCGTCGATGACGATCACGTTGTCCATGTTGCCGCCCAGGCCCAGGCCGCGAGAGCGCATCATTTCCACGTCCTTGGTGAAGCCGAAGGTGCGCGCACGCGCGATGTCGCGCTTGTACAGGCCGCTGGAAAAGTCGAACTCCACACGGCGGCCGGTGGCATCCACCGCCGGGTGGTTGAACTCGATCTCGAAGCTGAGTTTGTAGCCGTGGTGCGGCGCCAGGCGGGCCCACTTCAGGGTCGGCCCTTCGCCTTCACGCACCTCCACGACTTTTTTCACCCGCAGGTAGCGCTTGGGGGCTGGCTGCAGCTCGATGCCCGCGCTTTGCAGCAGGTAGATGAAGGTGGCTGCACTGCCGTCCAGGATGGGCACTTCTTCGGCCGTGATGTCGACCACCAGGTTGTCCAGGCCCAGCCCGGCGCAGGCCGACATCAAGTGCTCGATGGTCTGCACCTTCGGCGCTGCGGGGTCGCCGCCGGCGCTGATGGTGCTGGCCATGCGCGTGTCGCTGACGGCAAAGGCGTTGACCGCGATGTCCACCGGCGGCTGCAGGTCGACGCGCCTGAACACGACGCCGGTGTCGGCCGGCGCCGGGCGCAGCGTAAGTTCCACCTTGTGCCCGCTGTGCACGCCCACGCCTACGGCCCGAACGACAGTCTTCAGGGTGCGCTGCTGGATCATGGACCCCATTTTGCGGGCAAAGCACCGCGGCAGCGCGGGAGCCGAATCTACCGACGAGGGCGAGGGTCAAGCCGCCATCAAGACCAGCGCATCGAAGACCTCGATTTCACTTGCAGCGCGGCGCCCGCGCAGCTGCGCACGGGCCGCGGTTGGTGATGCCACCGCTGCAACGACCGCTGCAACGACCGCTGCAACTACCGCAGCAACCACCGCAGCAACTACCGCAGCAACTACCGCGGCAGCTCGCGGCCGTTTTCCAGCGACGTTTGCAGCGCCCCAAAGCGGCCCGCAGCTGCCGCCACGCGCCAGTGCGCGCGCGTCAGGTTGGCGCGCGATTCAGCCCACTGCAGCCGCGCGCCGGCCGTGGCGGTCTGAGCCTGCAGCAAGTCTGTGAAGCTGCCCACACCCAGGCGAAAGCGTTCGGTGGAGACGCGTGAGGTCGCCTCGGCGCTGTCCAGCAGGCTGCGGCTGGCGCGCAAGGCCGAGCGTTCGCCCAGCAGGGCCTGGGCTTCCTGCCAGACCTGCAGCGACGTCTGGCGTTCGGCCTCTTCCAGCTCTGCGGCCCGGGTCTGGGCGCGGCCTTGCGCGTCCTGAACTTGCGAGCGCAGCACGCCGCGGTCCAGCAACGGCAGACTCCACTCCAGCGAAGCGCCGGTGTCGGTGCTGGACCCGCCACCGCTGCCGCCACCGACACCACCCACCGAGCGCGAGCGGCCGACTCTGGCGCCCAGCGACACGCTGCCCCAGCGCTGCGACTCGAAGCCGGCGGCCCGCGCCTGCGCTTCGGCCTGGCGTGCGCGGGATGCTGCCACCCGCGGGTGGTTGGTGCGCGCTTCCTGCACCAGCAGTTCCAGGTCCAGCGGTGCTTCGTCTGCAGCTTCAGCCGGACCGCCGACCTGGGCCAGCACCAAGGGCCGTGATGCCGGCCAGCCCATCGCCAGCGCCAGTTCACCGCGGGCCGACATCCAGGCGTTCACGGCGCGCGCATGATCCAGCCGCGTCTGCGCCAGCGCCGTTTCCGACTGCAGCTTTTCCAGTTGCGAAGCAGCACCCGCGCCCAGGCGGGCCTTGGCCATGCGCTGACTCTCCAGCGCCGTGCGCACATTGGTGCTGGCCGCCTCCAGGCGCCAGAAGGCCGCCTGCGCAGCGGCATACAGCTGCGCGGCTTGTGCCACCGCCGCCAGCACTTCGCTGCCTTGTTCGTCCAGCGTGGCCTGCAAGGCCAGGCGCGATTCGCGCACCGCAGCCGAGGTGGCGCCGAAGTCGTAAAGCACCCACTGCAGATCGGCCGCTGCGCTGCTCTGCGCCTTTTCGCCACGCGCACCGTCAACGCCGCCGCGCAGCGTCAGGCTGGGCTGCCATGCCGACTGCGCCTGGTTCAGCTGCGCTCGCGCCTGCGTCACGCCGCCGGCACTCTGCCGCAAACGCGTGTTGTGGCAGATCACCGAGCGCAAGGCGACGGCCAGTGGCAGTGGTTGATGGACGTCTTCGACGGTGCCGTCGCGGCAGCGCGACGGGTCGAGCCACCAGCTCGTGCTGTCACCGGCACCGCTGCTCGCAACCACACCCGGGGTTGTTGCCAGCGCAGGCACTTGAGCCTGCGCACCGAGCGGGCTCAACGCAACACACAGGGCCCAGGCCATGGGCCTGTGCCAGCCCATCTTGCAGCCCGTCATGCAGCGCGTCCCCTGGACAGCACGGCCAGGCGCTTGAGATAGTCGCTGGCCCGGTCATCACGCACGATGCGGCCTTCGGCCATTTCGACGACGCGGTCCACCGTGGCCAATGTCTGCGGCCGGTGCGCCACCACGATGCGTGTGATGGCCATCGCAGCGATGGCGCGCCCGACCTCGGCTTCACGTGCCACGTCCAGGTGGCTGGTGGCCTCGTCCAGAATCAGCACGCGCGGCCGGCGGTACATGGCGCGCGCCAGCAGCACGCGCTGCTTCTGCCCGCCCGACAGCGTGGTGCCCATGTCGCCCACCAGCGTCTGGTAGCCCATCGGCAACATCATGATGTCGTCGTGGATGCTGGCCATGCGCGCGCATTCCTCGATCCAGCCGCGGTTGGCCTGCGGATCGAAAAAGCCGATGTTGTCGGCAATGGACCCGGCAAACAGCACGTCGTCCTGCATCACCGTGCCCACCTGCATGCGCCACTGTTCCAACCCCAGGGTGGTGGTGGGAATGCCGTCGATCTTGATGCTGCCGCGCTGCGGCAGGTAGACGCCCATGATCAGGTTGACGAGCGTGGTCTTGCCGCAACCCGAAGGCCCGGCAATGGCCACCGACTGCCCCGCCGGTATGTGCAGGCTCAGGTTCTCCAGCACGTCGGGCGAGCCCTGCGCGTAGCGGAAGCTCAAGTTCTGGATCTCGATCTCGGGCGCACCTGCGCGACGGACATGCGCCCGGCCCACGGTGTCGGGCTCAGCCGGGGTCAACACGATGTCGGCCAGGCGCTGCGCGTCCAGCCCCAGCATGCGCAGCTCGAAATACTTGTTCACCAGCTCGGTGAAGCGGCTGTCGAACTGGCCGCGGTAGGCCAGGAAAGCCAGCAGCATGCCCACCGACATGGTGCCCGCGATGACATCCCGCGCGCCCAGGCCCAGCAGCAACAGCGCAAACAGGCCCGACAGCGTGCGCCGCACCAGGCTGTACAGGATTTCCAGCTTCTGGATGCGCAGGTCGGCATTGACGTCGCCCACCATCAGCGACTGCCAGGCACCCAGGCGCTCGGTGTTGCGGGCGAACAGGCGAATGGTGCGCATGCCACGAACGGTTTCCAGCAGGTGGCTCGACTCGGCCGCCGCGCGCACCAGGTGTTCGGAGGTGGCGCGCCTCAGCGGCCCGTACCAGGCCAGCCGTATGCCGGCGTACAGCGCCACCGACAGCACCGCCACCGCCGTCAGCACCGGGCTGTACAGCAGCATCAGTACCAGCGTCAGCACCACCATCAAGCCGTCCAGTGCGGCTTCGACAAAGGTGCTGGTCAGCACCTTCTGAATGTGGTCGATGGAGCCGAAGCGCGACATCACATCGCCCAGGTGGCGGCGCGCAAAGTAGTCCAGTGGCAGCTTCATCAGATGCGCCAGCACATTGGACCGCCACTGCACGCGCAACTGCGTGCTCACGCGCAACAGCAGCCACGAGCGCACCAGCGTCAGGAACTGCTGCACCACCATCAGCAGTACAAAGCCGACGGCCAGGGTACCCAGCAGGTCGAGGTCGCGCGAGATCACCACATGGTCGACCACCCACTGCAGGAACAGCGGGCTGATCAGCGTCAGCATCTCCAGCCCCAGCGACACCGCCAGCACGCGCCAGACCGTGGTCCACAAACCGGTGACGCGCCCCACCAGGCGGCTTATCGAGATGGTCTGCCCTTCCTGCTTGGGTG